>NZ_CAUYTL010000010.1:0-94799 GCF_963575615.1 Listeria rocourtiae subsp. hofi
GTTCGTACAGGTGGATTTGATGCCGCAACGAAAACCTTTTCTGTCTATGCCAAAGATAAAATCACATCCAAGAGCGACGTTGTTCAAATCAAAGGATACGACAAAAATTGGAATATCATAACACAGAATGTAACTATTAACTAACACTGAGAAAGATTGGTACCTAGGATAGATGTCTTGGGTACCGATTTTTAACAAAATTAATAGGAATGAGGATTTTACATGAAGAACTATCAAAAAATGATTATTGCTGTGGCAACTATTTTTGCATTGGCTATAACAGCGATAGGTTGTAGTGCGCCAAAAGCGAATAATAACCAGCAAACAACGAAACAACTTCAAACAGAACTAGGTAAGAAAAGAGTTATCGCAGACATTGAAATGACACCGAAAAGCTTTGAATATAAACAAGATGACACATTCCAAGAAAAAGGTAAGAAATTAACCGTGATTAACATGCATATTGCTAACAAAACAAAAGCAGGATTTGGCGTTGGTGCAGGTGATTTTCACTTAGAATCAAAAGATAGGAAGAAAATGGAGACATTTGGTTATGCGGATAGTTTCGGCGATGTCATCCCAGCTGGGAAAATACTCGATGGTAATGCTTATTTTGCCATTCCAAAAGAGGATAAGAACTACGTGCTAGTCTATCATCCAGCAAACTCTGCCAAAGAACAAACACTAAAATGGATTATCGGTGCGCCTAAAAAATAAGAAAAGAAGGAATCGAGATGCTAAACGCCAAAAAAATAATGATGTTCAGCTCCGTCCATGTGTGGAATGATACGCGCATTTTTTACAAAGAGGCGATGACGCTTGCCGATGCAGGTTTTGAAGTCGATTTCTATGCGATTGATAATGGGATGGAAGTGGTCAAGCATCCTGATTTGCGCGTACATCTATTGCCTGCGAGCACGTCACGACTTGCCCGACCGCTTCGCTGGCACCAACTTTACCACATCGCCAAAGCTTCCGATGCGTTATACTATCATATTCATGATCCAGAACTGCTTCTCTTACTACCAAAATTACGCAAAAAGAAACCGGATGCGATTTTCACCTACGACATGCATGAGAATTTTCCAGCAGACATCGAGACGAAAACATGGATTCCAGCGCTTTTGCGAAAACCTCTCCAAAAATGGATTTTGCGGATGGAAAAACTAACGATGGCTTGCTGTGATCATCTGATTTTTGCAGAAGAGTCTTACGTGGCGAGTTATGAACATGTCACATGCACTAAAATGACGGTTTATAACTATCCGACGTACATGCCGGTGATTCAAAAGCAAACATCCGATGCGTATTTCACGCTGATTTATGTCGGCAGTATCACAGAAGATCGCGGTATTTTTGAAATGTTAGGGCTGATTCGTGATTTACAAGAAAAGCACCCAGACCAATATCGCTTAAAGCTGCTAGGCCCGATGACGCAAAATCTAGAGACAGAAGTACAGGCGTTTGTGACATCGCATCAGTTAGGCAATGTGGTTCAAATCTACGGGCGTGTACCTTATCCAGAAATTTGGCAAGCGTATGCGGCATCTGACTTAGGGCTATGCCTTTTACACCCCATCCCCAACTATCTTCACTCCATGGCCACCAAATTATATGAGTATATGGCGGCTTCCCTCCCCATCCTTGCCTCTGACTTCCCAGATTGGGACGCATTTATACAAAAACATCAAAGTGGGACGACGTGCTCTCCATTTGATCGCGAAAAGTTGATATGGGAAGTAGAAAAACGAGCGGCGACTCGGGAACAATACATGCAAGAAGGTGAACGGGGTCGTTTGGCTTATGAGCAGCATTATCATTGGGGAATCGAAGCACAAAAAATGCGGGATACCATTTATAACGTTAAGTAATTGGAGGAAATGATGACACAAGGAATGAAAACGAAGCAATGGATTCGAAGTTTGAAAAAAGCATGGTATTGGCTAGTAATCATACCAGCAATACTTGTCATACTCACATTTACAATCGGAAAACTATGGCTTACACCAGATTATACGACATCTACGCAAGTATTGGTTACAACGGTCACCGCTAACAACGAAGCGCAGGCCTCCGATAATGTACGTTCCTCGATTCAGCTGAGTGACACGTACAGCACGACGATTGGCAGCGCGCGGACTATGAAAGAAGTGATTGATAAATATGATTTTAAGATGACACCAGAAGAATTGGCGAAAAAGGTAACCGTCAAAGGAAACGTGAATTCGCTTGTTTTTTCGATTACAGTCGTGGATGAAAATCCAGAGCAGGCGAAACGGATAGCGAATGGCGTTGCGACAGTGGCTCAAGCGGATTTTCCAGATCTGTTTAGTGGTACGAAAATCATCAACTTAGAAAAAGCGAGTGAACCCGTGGTAGTTAGCAGTATCACGCAATATATTTTAGCAGCTGGTTTTGGGCTAGGAATAGCGCTAGTTATTGTATTATATCAAGCGAGCTACGATACGATTATCCGTCAACGAGAAAACTTTGAAGAACTTGGCTTGCGTTTCTTAGGAGATATTCCATTGATCGAAGGAGAGTAAAAAAGACATGGCTAGATTGAAGAAAAATCAATTGTTTTTTACAGGTAAATCGAAATCATTTGAAGCAGAAAAAATTCGTTCGGCGCAGGTGAGTCTTCAATTTTCCTTGAGTACGCTAGAAAAGGCGCAAACCATCATGTTCACATCCGCGAATAAAGGTGAGGGCAAGACCTTTTGTATTAGTAATGTGGCGAAGGAATACGCGAAACAAGGTAAGAAAGTGTTGCTGGTGGATCTAGATTTACACCGACCTCGACTTTCACAAGCGATTGCGCCGAGAGAACAGGGCGGACTAATGAATGCGATATGTGATGTTTCTTCTGTGGATGATCAAATTATTGCGTTGGGGGACGAAAATCTCTTTTTCCTACCGACAGGACTACTTCCTGCAAACCCGCTGGAAATTGTGAGTGCTGGTTTATTGGTACCGCTGTTCTCGAAGTTAGAAGAGTGGTTTGACATGATTTTCATTGATACACCGCCAGTTCGTGTGTTATCCGATGGTCGAATGATTGCAACATTATGCGATGGTGTGGTGTTTGTCGTTCGCAGTGGCGTCACGAAATTACATGAGGTGGAGGAAGCAAAGGCGCACATTGAAAACACTGGCATACCAATCATTGGTGGGATTTTAAACGGTCAATCGTACAATAAAAAAGAGAAGAATACGTATGCCTATTATTAATTGGTTTATGAATCGCGCGAAATTGATTTTACTAGCGATAGGTTTCATTGTTGCTTCAGAGGCATGCGTTTTGATGCCCTATGGCTATGTTGGATTATTATTGTTTTTCGTTCTAGTCTTTATTTTGCTACCGATTGATATCGAAAAATTCACGATGGCACTTAGTTTTGCGATTCTGTTTTCGGGATTTTTTGGTTCTTATTTAGGTGTACCTGGTAATGAAAATATCTTTTTATTTCGTCTTTTGATCCCTATTCACCTTGTTTTTTTTCTGTTCTTTGTGAAAAAGGACTGGACGCGATTGCGGTATGTAAAAGGTTTGTTTCTTTTATTTGTGGCGTTTTTTATCGGGATGCTGGCAACTGGATTTTGGGCGCCACAACTAGGTGAGAGTGTTCGGTATCTTTATTTTATTTTTGAATGGTTGTATGTCATTTTTTTGTGTGTTTATTATATTGGCAATGAGAGAACGTACCAGCTTTTTACGAGAGGGATTATGATTCTTTACATCGGTATTTTAGGCATCGGTGTGTGGGAAAGCTTGACGGGGCATCATTTAAGTCAATCAGGTTCGCTTTTTTATGAAACGACGACAAGTGCTTTTCAGCCGACTGGTTTTCAGTTCAACACGAATGATTTTGCGTCGTTATTAACGATTTTGTTTCCTGTTGTGGTCATGCAGCTAACGACTTGGAAAAAGAAAGGCTGGATGTTGAGCGGAATTATCTGTGTTGGCGGGGTTTCGATGTACCTCGTTATCATGACGAATTCTCGCCTCGCGATGGTGGTGCTTTTGCTTGAAATCTTTGTCTTATTGTTCGGCTGGTCTAAACTGTGGTCGTTTGTCTCGGTTTATGTGATTGGAATGGGTACTTTGCTTGTTTCCACATTTCATTCTTCTGGCTTTGTCCAAAACCTGCTCGGCATGGTACTGAACTCTTTCACGGAGAAAGGGGATTCGACGAGTGCGCGCATGCAGATGTACCAAGCGTCGTGGGATATGATCAAAGAATCACATTTTATGGGGATTGGCGCAGGAAATTTACCGCTTCGATTGGATGCTTACATGTATGGCTTTGAACGGTTATCGGATAATTATTGGGCGCCGCATAACTACTGGCTAGAGGCTTTAGCGAATGGTGGCTTGCTTGCTTTCCTACCGTTACTTGCTTTTTTCATGGTGTATTTTATTTTTGCAGCGCGTTATTGGATGCGGGAGAAATATAGTGCCGTGTCAGCGATTCCGCTTTTGATTGGACTTGCATTTGTCGCAGCGAGTATTGGACTGAGTAGTACGATTGATAAACGACATTTGAGCCTTGGTATTGGTATTGGTATTGGCTTAGCAGTTCTTAATATACGTTATTTTCAGAAAGGAAGGAGTAAGCAATGCTAGTGAGTATTATTATGCCGGCACACAACGCGGAGGCGCATATTCGGACGGCTATAGATAGCGTGTTGGCGCAAAGTTTCGGAAATTTCGAATTGTTGATTATGGATGATTGTTCAACGGATAGTACGGTAGATATTGTTCGGTCCTACACAGATCCGCGACTGAAGCTACATGTGTTGGGGTCCAATCTAGGTGCAGCCGGAACGCGCAATTATGGGATTCGCCAAGCAACAGGACGCTACCTTGCTTTTCTAGATAGCGATGATTGCTGGAAGCCCGAAAAATTGGCGATGCAGCTCGCGTTTATGCAAGCGAATCAGGCGGCGTTGAGCTATACAGCGTACGATGTGATGAGTCCAGATGGCACGCAGGTGACAGGGCGTGTGGATGTTCCAGAATCCGTGACGTATCGTTATTTACTGCGAAACACGATTATTGGCTGTCTGACGGTGATGATTGATACCGCGCAAACAGGCTTGGTGCAAATGCCCGCGTTTCGAGGTGCAGAAGACACAGCAACATGGCTCACGATTTTGAAAAAAGGATATGTGGCAAGAGGATTGACAGAATCGCTAGCCGTTTACCGGAAAGGAAACGTGTCGCTCTCGAGTAATAAAATCCAGATGGCAAAACTGATTTGGCAGGTATATCGAAAAAACCAGCAGATGTCGATTTTGACAGCGATGACGCATTTTCCGTTTTATTTATGGAATGGTTTTAGGAAACATTTACGCACAGGCGGTTCGATGAAGCTAGTGAAATAGGTTAGAAAATAAAAGTAGAAGGAAGTGCCAAACAAAATGGAACAAAAAGTGCTTTTGGTTTCCAGTCAAGAATATAGAAAAGTCAAGCGTATTGTCGATTTTACAGTAGCGCTCGTCGGAATCGTTGTGTTGATTCCTGTTTTTCTTCTCGTAGCGCTACTTATCAAGCTGGATTCGCCAAAAGAAAAAGTGGTTTTCGTCCAAACAAGAACAGGCCTTAAAAATGAGCCATTCCGAATTTTCAAGTTTCGCTCGATGCGTCAAAGTAATCGACCAGGAGGCGCGAAGAAGCACGTATATGATTGGGAGCATGGTGTCCCAGATGATTTTGTTTTCAAATCAGCGACAGGAAAAGATCCGGAAGTATCTACGATCGGTGCCTTTGTTCGGAAGTTTAGTTTAGATGAATTGCCGCAACTGGTGAATGTGTTGCGTGGTGATATGAGCCTAGTTGGGCCACGTCCAGAAATTCCAGCGATTACAGATTTGTATTCTCGTTCCCAACAAACACGGCTCTTGGTGAAGCCAGGCGTGACCGGCTGGGCGCAGGTAAATGGGCGAAGCAATATGAATCATGGACAGAAAATGGCGTACGATAGTCACTATGTAAAGCACATTAGTTGGAAAATGGACTGCCAAATCATCGTGATGACGGTGAAACAAGTACTCGTAGGTAAGGATGCGGTGTAAGTCATGAAGAAAGTCACAACGAATTACATCTTTGTTTTACTCTATCAACTGCTGATTATCATTACACCTATTTTCACGATGCCGTATGTGATTCGCGTGTTGATGCCAGAAAATGTTGGTATTGAAGCGTATGTCAGTTCGATTGTTCAAATTTTCACGGCGTTTGCGGCACTCGGTATGGGTGATTACGGTAGAAAAGTAATCGCAAGTGTGACACGAAAGCAGGATTTAAAAATGGAATTTTACAGTTTGTATTTGGTTCAAAGTTTTTTCTCCGTGCTCGTGCTTCTCATATATCTCGTTTTTACGTTTCATACCAATCAATACCAGTTCTTGTTCTTCATTAATACGCTCGTGATTCTTTCGTACATCTTTGACATCACGTGGTTTTATACGGGGCAGGAAAATATAAAAAATATTATGATTCGAAATATGGTCGTCCGGCTCGGCTCGATGATTGGCATTTTTTGTTTTGTGAAAAATCCGGATGATTTAGCGATGTATGTGTGGATTAACGCCGCGACGCTTCTAGTAGGACAACTTGTGACGTGGCTTCCTTTATTACAGCAATTGAAAGGATTCGCACTGGATTGGTCAAAAGTGAAAAAACACCTGAAACCAGTGATGACGGTCGCGATTGTGCCGATTATCACGCTCATTCCGCTCGCATTAAATAAAGTCATTTTAGGGAATAACACCTCGGCGATGGAGGTTGGTTTCTATAATCAAGCCTTTAAATTAATGACATTATTCGTTGTGTTTGTCACCGCTCTGTCGACAGTGATGAGTCCGCGAATGGTCAAACAACATAATGGGGCTAATAAGGAAGATTTTGCACAGTCTATCTACTTTTCGTTTCGTTATGTGTCTCTGAGTACATTACCACTCGTGACCGGTTTAATTGCGATTGCCCCCGTTTTTATTCCGTTTTTTCTTGGCACAGCCTTCTATCCCTCCGTCTTGAACCTGCAAATTTTAGCCCCCGCCTTATTTTTCTCCGGTTTAGCCGGCATCTTCGGTTTACAGATTCTAGTGACGATAGGCAAAAATAAGAGTTATGCTTACAGCGTGCTAATCGCAGCCGTCCTTAGTTTTGGTACGAATATTCTCTTCATCTCGTGGTGGGGAAGTTATGGTACTGCGGTTGCTTACTTGATTTTTACGATGATGACCTGCGTATTACAGGCTTACTTTGCTCGAAAGTATTTTTCCATCAAAAAAATGATGCGCCAGATATTCCCTTACCTCACAGCGTGTTTAATTGCGTTTGGCTGTGAATTTGGCGCCTCGTATTTGCTGGTGGGGTTCCATCCAATCGTGATGATGACTGCACAAGTAATGGTTGGCGGCCTTGCTTATGTTGGAGTATTATTCCTACTCCATGATCCGCTTATTCTCCAAGCATGGTGCTGGGTACGATCGAATTTTGTTCCTAAAACACAAAAAGAAAGAGGATGAGTACGTGTTTCATTTTGATAGTATTCGTAACATGGCTGATTTATTGGTAAAAAAGAAAGCGATGTTAGCCAAATGTTCGGAAAGGAAAATCGTGTTGTTGGGCGGAAGTAGCGTGCTTTACGGTTTTAATACCGATGAAATCCAGCGACAGCTTGGGAAACCAACGTTCAATGCTGGTGTCAATGTAGGACTTGGCTTTCAGTATTTGCTAGATAACGTAGAGCCTTATTTAAAACCCGGCGATCATGTCGTGTTGCCGCTTGAATTTAATCAGTATACGAACCCAGCCTATTACGTTTTTGGCTTCGGGATTGATACGTTTGTTCACCGAAACTATTGGCAAAATCAAGCGAAGTACCGCCAAAAGTGGAAATTGTTCCTCCTTTCGCTCAAGCATGCCCGGTCCTCCGCAACACCTGAAAAACGTTCGAGGCGCAAAGCTGCCACACTCACAGAAACGGGATGTTATACAGGTTTAGATACACAAGTTCGTGATCCACAGACGTTGCGAGGCATTCCATTCCCAGAAACGTTTCGAGTGACGCCGACGATGCAAACAATAACCGATTTCATGATACGGTGTCGCATGAACGGCATTCAAGTAAAACTCTTGCCACCTGTTTTTTATGCGCAAGAGCTGAATCTCCCATATCTTGAAAATTTGTATGCCTATTTTGGCGAAAAGATCGAGCCTAATTTGTTCCAACTAGAGGCTTTCGAAGTATATGATTCGGTGTATCATGCGAACCAAATGGGACAAACTCGTGTGACGAAGCAATTGATTACCATACTAAATCATTCTAAAAATAGAGAGGAATTAGAAACTCATGATGAAACAGAAATTTGAAAATAAAGAAGCAAAAATTGCGATTATAGGACTTGGTTATGTAGGCTTACCGCTAGCCACTGCGTTTGTCAGCCAAGGATTCTACACGATTGGTTATGACACGAGTGAGAAAAAAGTGGCAACCTTGTTGGACGGCGTATCGGATATTGCCGATGTTTCTAACCAAACATTGCAACAGTGCCTAGATACGTACGATTTTGAATTATCCTCCCAACCCGAGAGTTTACGAGAAGCCGATGCTATCATCATTTGTGTCCCAACTCCGCTTACCGAATCCATGGAGCCAGACATGCGCTTTATCAATCATGCGATGCAAGATATCGTGGCATATGCGAAGCAAGAAGTCTTTATCTCCCTTGAAAGCACCACGTATCCTGGCACGACCAGCGAACTCATTTGTGCTCCCATGATAGAAAAAGGCTTCACGCTTGGCGAGGATTTCTTTGCCTGTTATTCTCCAGAACGCGTCGACCCTGGCAATAAAAAATTCCATACGCTGAATACCCCGAAAGTCGTAGGTGGTGTGGATGCGGCTTCGAAAGAACTTGGCGAAATCTTATACAGCCAAGTCATCGACACGATTGTTCCAGTGAACTCAGCAGAAGTTGCCGAAATGAGTAAGCTACTCGAAAATACCTTCCGCAGCATCAATATCGCGTTTATTAACGAAATGGCCCTTTTAGCAGAAAAAATGGATATTGATATTTGGGAGACGATCGAAGCGGCAAGTAGTAAACCATTCGGCTTCATGAAATTCACACCCGGTCCTGGCATTGGCGGGCACTGCATTCCGCTTGATCCGATGTATTTGTCATGGAAAGCGAAGTCGAAAAACTTTTACAGCCGCTTCATTGAACTGGCACATGAAACAAATCATTTAATGCCAGAGAAAATGGTCGATCACGCGGCAGAAGCGCTGAATATGCACCAAAAAGCGATTAACGGCTCAAAAATCCTGCTTGTTGGGATGGCGTATAAAGAAAACAGTAACGATTTGCGCGAATCTCCGGGCTTGCACATCTACGAACAATTGGTGGCACGTGGCGCGGATGTGGCTTTTTGTGACCCCGAAGCACCAACGTTCCGCGACGCTACTGGAAACATACAAGAAAGTGTTGCCGTCGATTACGATGCGTTTGCGGCCTATGATTTAGTCGTCATTGTGACGCCGCATCAAGCATTTGACCTCAAGCAAATCGGGACGCATAGCCAACTGATTTTAGATACAAAAAATGCGTTAAACGAGGCTTTTAAAGAAAAGAAATGGGCATACGGTAAAGTGCAAGCGACGCAAGACTTGGCGAAAGGAGCCCGCTAAACGATGCGCCAACACATCTTGTTTTTTGTCACAGAGTTCCCGACACTTTCCGAAACATTTATTCTAAATCAAATCACCGGTGCCTTGGATTTGGGGCACGATATCACGATTTTAGCACTGAAGCGAGGTAATACAGAGCAGATGCATACGGATGTAATGAAATACCATTTATTAGGAAAAGTCATCTACGTGGATTTAGCGGATTATAAGGGGAAGCGTTTAGTGCAAGCTATTTTGTGTGGAATAAAGCATCCAATTCGAACGGCAAAATTGCTGAACAAAAAGAAATACGGAGCGATTACGACCTCTTTACAGCCAGTCATTGTGGCACAAAAAATACCGAAACAGAGCTTTGATCTCGTCGTTGCACATTACGGGAATGTAGGCTTGGTCGCCAGTATTTTACAAGATCAAGGGGTGTTGATTGGCTCGCTCGTTACCTTTTTCCACGGATACGATGTTACGCGCACAATTGAGCAAAAAGGCGCGGCATTTTACACATTTCTATTTCAGTCAGATACGACTTTATTGCCCATCAGTGATTTTTGGGCGCGACGCCTGCTCGAACTTGGCGCGAACAAAGAAAAAATGCACGTCCATCACATGGGGATTGATACAGAAAGTTTTCGGATGCAAGCGCTGCAACCAACGCAAGCCACATTACAACTTCTCCTTGTCGCACGCTTAACAGATAAAAAAGGAATTCCTGACGCGATTCGTGCGGTGCAGTTTTTACAAACACGTGGTTTGGATACGATGTTACATCTTGTTGGTGACGGTGAAAAACGTGCGGAGCTGGAAACGCTTGTTGCAAGTCTGAATCTTCAAGGGCATGTCCGGTTTCATGGCTTTCTAAACCAAGAGCAAGTAAAGGCGCAATTCCAAACGAGTGACATTTTTCTTTTACCGAGTGTCGTCGCAGAAGATGGGGATATGGAAGGTATCCCGGTATCATTAATGGAAGCGATGGCTCAAGGAAAGCCAGTCATTGCAACGATACACAGCGGCATCCCAGAACTAATTCAGCACGGCAAAACAGGTTTTCTCGTGCCAGAACATGATGCCGGAGCGCTAGGGAAAGCCGTTTTGAATTATTTGCAGCTCTCAGAACGAGAAAAAATGCAGATGGTCACTCGAGCACGTGAAAAAGTATGTGAGGCGTTTGATATAAAGACACTAAACGGCGCGCTATTTCAAAAAAAGGTAACAAAGGAGGCTAAACCATGACCCATACCATTTTAGTAACAGGTGGCGCAGGTTTTATAGGCAGCCATTTAGTCGAGGCATTAGCTAACAAGGGTGCCAATACGATTATTGTTTTTGATAATTTAAGCACCGGTAGCCTTGAAAATATTCCGAATCTAGAGAACGTCTTATTTGTGAGGGGAGATGTGCAAAGCGAAGCAGATATTATGCAGCTATTCTCCCAATTTACTTTTGACTACATCTATCATTTGGCGGCTGTCGCAAGTGTTGCAGAATCAGTGAAGCGCCCACTAGCAACGCATCAGGTGAACATGGATGCCACGATTTATTTATTAGAAGCTACGCGCGCTCAAGAAAAAGTGGTTCGTAAATTCGTCTTTGCCTCGTCAGCAGCTGTATATGGCGCAGAACCAACGCTACCGAAAACAGAAAAGTCTATTATCGATCCTATTACGCCGTACGGTATCGACAAATATGCTTCTGAAAAATACGTGACATCTTATGGCCATTTATACGGCTTAAATGTCTCTGTTGCTAGATTTTTCAATGTATACGGTCCGCGTCAAAACCCATCGTCGCCTTATTCTGGTGTTCTATCAATCCTAGTGAAGGCGGCTAAACAAGTGAAGCAAGAAGGAAATGGCTTTTTCCAAGTATTTGGCGATGGGGAGCAAGTACGTGATTTTGTTTATGTGGAAGATGTCGTACAGGGGTTAATTTTGTTAGGAACAAAGGCGGAAAGTCAGGCTGAAACATTTAATATTGGATCAGGAGAAAGGCATAGGTTAATTGACATTATTTCCTTTTGCGAAACGATACTAGGAATCAATCTGCCGGTGTCGTATTGTGAGGCGCGTATAGGTGATATTAAATATTCCTACGCCTCCATTGATAAAATCGCACAGCTGGGCTATAAAACACGGTTTACAATGCATCAAGGGCTAGAAAAATATATGAATTATATGTCATAAAAAAGTAGGGTAATAATAAGGGGGAATAACGATGATACAAGAAATGTCCGTGGATAATGTCATTAGTTTAAGCAAAGGTGAAAATCTACAATATCAAGGAAGCTACATTGTAAAAGAGGGTTTTTTAGCATGCAAGATTTTAGAACAGCTTGTTTATTTCGTGCAGCAAGGAGATGCTATTGTAACCCAATTTGATAGTAGAAGCTTGTTGCAGTTTCAAGCCAAAACAGCAACTAACTTGATAAAAGTAGCAGAGGCGCGAGATTACGTAATTTTAAGACAGCAGGAGGTTGTGAAAGAACGAGTTTTGCAGGCGTTAATTGCGCATGCTCAAATTCTTTCTATGCCAGCAAAACAGAGGCTGTACGTTGTGTTGTATCAATTGGGAAAAGAAATGGGAACCAAAATAGGCACAGAACGTCATATTCCAGCTATTATGACACAGATGGAAATGGCTAGCTATATTAATTGTACGAGAGAATATTTATGCCTTATTAAAAAGCAGCTGATAGAGGATGGTTGGTTGAAAAAAGAGCGGGGATGGGCCCTATTGGATTGGATGCGCTGGGAATTGAAATTTAGTAAGGTATTAGGATGTGTATGAGATTTAGCTTATTACAAAAAATCAATTAAATGTATCTCATAATAACTACGTCACGTCCAATAACAATAAGTATAATTGGACATTTACACTCCTTTAGGCTTTTTCACATGAATTCAGTTTCATGTGAAAGAGTTTTTTTTGCTTTAAAATTCTAATCGAAGTGTGAGTATATTCACCTTTTGTAGAAAATCGGCATTCGTGTGATAAAATGTAACAAAAATATAAAGCCCAATAAAATTGTGCGATAGTGAAAATAAGATTAAAGTAGTAATAATATCGTGTGGTTTTTTGTTTTTTTGATAGGATATACTAGTGAAGGTATTGGCTGTTTTGGTAGGAGGATATATTATGGATATAGGATTTAAGTTGGGCATATTATTAGAGAAGCACGTGAAAAGAAAGGATATTCACAGGCTGAATTATGTGAAGGTATTTGTCACATTAATACGATTAGAAATACGGAGACGAATGTTTGATGGATGTATTCCATCATTTAGTAAGTTTAAATGGAGTATATTAACTTATTACTCACTTTGCATTTGCAAGAAAGCGTTAACATTTGTTTTTTTTCATTTGCAATGTTATCATGGTGGCAAAGAGAAAAAGCAAGATATGACGTTGGAGTCATATTTGTGAGTATGTTACTGAATTTTATCAGGCAGAACTCAAGGAAGCATATCAGGAGACAAAGGTCTCACTGGTATACTTTCTTGGGTTTTTTTTCTGGAAAGGAGGAAAAAATGAAAATCAGCCAAATCTTGAATAATAATGTTGCATTGGTGAGAAGAGGAGGGAATGAAGTATTCGTCGTTTCAAAGGGCATTGGCTTCAAAAAGAAAAAGGGACAGCAAATCACCGAAGAGGAAGTTGAGAAGATGTACATTCTCGATTCCTTCGACATGTTGGACCACTTTAGTTATCTATTGTCTCATTCAGATCCCAATGACATTCTGTTAATCAGTAATATTATTTCTTATGGAGAGGAAAAATTAGGTATCAAGGCAAGCGATTATTTAAGTTTGGCTCTTCTCGACCACTTGGAGTTTCTGTTGAAGCGGGTGGAAAAACAGCAATATATTAAGAGTCCTTTGATTTGGGCTACAAAGCGTTTTTATCCGGCTCATTTTCAAGTGGGGCTCAAGGCATTAAAAATGATCGAGGAACAAAAGGGATTGCAGCTGCCGGAGGATGAAGGCGTATCGTTGTGCTTGCACTTTGTAAACATGGAAGAAAGTCAAGACAGTTATAAGGATCGTGTTCTTGAAGTACAGACATTGAGTAATTTGGTTTCGATTGTTGAACGACATTTCAATATCGTGCTAGATGAAAAATCAGCCAATTATATGCGTTTCAGTAGCCATCTGCAATATTTTGTGCAGCGGATCATCGATGGCGAGCCCTTTAACGACGGTTCAGAAACGCTAGAACTTTATAAACAAGTTTGTCAATTGTATCCAGAATCATTTAAAGCGGTACAGAAGATGAAAGTATACGTAGGTTCACAATTTGGCTTTGAAATTTCAATTAACGAAGAAACCTATTTGATGCTTCATATAAATCGTGTAACAGAAAGAATGGAGGACAAAAATTGAGTTATGAAAAACTAAATACACAACTGATCGAATTGGTCGGAGGTAAAGATAATATTAAAGCAGTAGCACATTGTGTGACGCGTTTACGACTAACTTTAAATGATCGTAGTTTAGCCAAAACAGAAGAGATTAAGCATTTAGATGGTGTGATTGATGTTGTTTCGAATGATGTTGCCTATCAGATTATTATTGGGACTCATGTGACAGATGTTTATAATGAATTTATGGCAATGCTTGCCTTGAAATCAGATGGAGAGCAAGCTGAAAAACCAAAGGCGAAAGGAGTCAAAGGGATAGCCTCATCGATTTTAGTCATGATTTCTGAAACGATGTCATCGATTATTGAGGTGTTGTTGGCCGCGGGGATGATTGCAGGAATAATGGCTATTATTTCCTTAACGGGTTTGGTACCAAAAGACAGTTCGACGTATATGATTTTTGATACCTTACGTAGTAGTGTGTTCCATTTCTTACCTATTTTTATTGCTGCTTCCGCGGCTAAGCGGATGAAGCTGAATGAATACGTCGCAATGGCGTTAGCAGTTGGTCTGCTTTCCACTAATATTGATGGTGTGGAAGGACTAGAACTATTCGGTTACAATCTTCCAACAATCAGTTATGCCAATACCTTTATCCCAATCTTACTAGGTGTCTGGTTCTTGAGTATCGTGACAAAATATCTGAAAAAAATCATTCCCAGTGGATTGCAGTATTTCTTAGTCCCAGCGTTATCTCTTGTATTGACATTCCCAGTTATTTTAGTATTTTTCGGTCCAATCGGTACCTTGATTGGTGACGGTATCAGTGCCTTCTTCGATTTACTGATGAATACGATTGGAAATTGGATTGTAGTGATGCTGTATGCAGCTTTTCAACCGTTCCTGATCGTTTTAGGTGCGGCAAACTTTACTTATCCAATCGCATTGAATTTTTTTGGGACTATAGGTTATGACCCAATTATCACTCATGCGGCCACAATCTCCGATATCGCCGTTTGTGGCGCGATGTTCGGCTACTTTTTGCGTGCAAAAAAAGGCCATCAACGTCAAATGTTCGGTACTGTTGGTTTTAGCGCGTTAATGGGAATTACTGAACCCGCAGTATTCGGGGTGTTTGTGAAATATCGCCGACCTTTCTTAGCTGTCATCATCGGTGGTGGATTGGGCGGATTAATAGCTGGTCTAGCTGGTGTCAAATCGATGGGCTTTGTCTGGGGGTTAGCCGCGTTACCAACTTATTTAGCTGGTGGAACGAGCAACTTTATTTGGATGCTAATCAGTGTAGTCCTTGGATTTGTTGGGGCATTCGCAGTGGCTTACGGCATCGGTATTCCAAAAGAAGAATCCGAAGAAGAACCTGAGAAAAAAGAAATAGTGGAATCATTAGAGAGCAATCAAGGGTTGAAGCAAGTTTGTATTAGTAAAATCGCAGAGGGAACAGTTATTCCATTAAGTGAAGTCAGCGATAAAGCGTTTGCTTCGGGAGCGTTAGGTAAGGGGGCTGGAATTCTGCCATCTCAAGCAGAAGAAACAATTATTTCACCAGTTGAAGGAACGGTAACAGTCGTCTTTCCAACCAAGCATGCTTACGGCATCAAAACGAACAATGGCGTGGAGATATTGATTCATATTGGTGTCGACACTGTCAATTTGGAAGGAAAATATTTTGAAAGTTTCATCGCACAGGGCCAAGAAGTGAGAAAAGGCGATGTCTTGGCAAAATATCAAGCGCTTAATGTAGAAGAAGCTGGTTTTGACCCCGTCATCATAATTGTCGTGACGAATTCAAATGATTATCTTGATGTGATCTCAACCAATAATGAACAAGAGAATGCATTGTTAACAGTGATTCTATAGGAGGAGTGGATGGAAGGTATGAAAGATTTTTTCTGGGGTGGCAGTATCGCCGCCCACCAATGTGAGGGCGCTTGGCAAGAAGGCGGCAAGGGTCCAGCGATTATGGATTTTGTTACGAAAGGATCGAATAAAGAGCCGCGGACGATTACTGATAAAATTGATCCCAAGCTAGATTACCCATCACACTTGGGAATCGATTTTTATCATCATTACAAAGATGATATTCAGCTATTCAAAGAAATGGGTTTCACAGCCCTACGAATTTCAATTGATTGGTCACGTATCTTTCCTAAAGGCGATGAACATGAACCAAATCAAGCAGGACTCGCTTTTTACGAGAGAGTAATCGATGAGCTATTGGCAAATAACATTGAACCGATAGTAACTCTCTATCATTTTGAAATGCCAATCCATCTTGTTCATGCATATGGTTCGTGGAAAAACCGACAAGTTATTGATTTTTATCTGCATTATTGCGAAACAGTCATGCGGTTCTATAATGATAAAGTGAAGTTCTGGGTGACTTTCAATGAAATGAATCACCTAGACCCTCAATCTGAACAATCCGATATCTTTACCTACTTGATTGCCGGGTTAAAATACAGCGAAATGGAAAATCCAGTGGAAGATTTAGCGAGAATTGGCTATAACATGACATTAGCTGGTGTTAAAGTAGTTCAATTAGCACGAAAAATCAATCCTGAAAATAAGATTGGTTGTGTTTTTGGTCTGAATCCAATCTATTCTTATGATTGCCAGCCAGATAATGTGTTGAAAGCTTTTTTTGATAACGATCAAGACTATTATCAAGTCGACGCGATGTGTAATGGCAAGTTTCCTAGATATAAAATGAGGCAATACCAGGCATTAGGCATCGAATTAGAAAATCATCCGGATGATGTTGAGGCCTTTAATAAAGGAAGCATTGATTTTATCGGATTGAATTACTACATGTCCAGCATTTCAAAATTAAATACACCAGTAGAAGGTGAGTCTGCTCTATTTGGAGGTTTACAAAATCCGTACTTAGAACAGTCGAAATGGGGATGGGGAATTGATCCAACGGGTATCCGTTATGTTTTGAATTATTTGTATAGGAGATATGAGTTGCCTATTATTATCACAGAAAATGGGTTAGGAGCCGTTGATCAAGTAGAAAATGGACAGATTCATGATGATTATCGCATTGACTATCTAGAAAAGCATGTCAACGCAGTCAAACAAGCTGTGGATGAAGACTATGTTGAATGTTTTGGCTACTTGACGTGGGCACCGATTGATTTAGTCAGTGCCACTACTGGAGAAATGAGTAAACGCTATGGGTTTATTTACGTTGATTTGGATAATCAAGGTAAAGGAAGTTTGCAACGCTATCAAAAAGATTCATTTATGTGGTACCAGAATGTGATTAAAGGAAATGGCAAGAAGCCTTAGGAATTAAAAAATTTCGATTATTATTTTTGGAAGCTTGAATTGCCGAGTCAAGTGCAACACGATATCAAAAAACTTCATACGGCATTTTCTTGGCCTTGATATGATGTCAATATCTTGGACAAAAATAAATAGAATTTAATGCGTATTTTGTTCAAAAGCGTTAGGTGTTAAGTAATCTAATAGTTTTGGGATTTCAGGTTGGAAAAACAAAGGATGTAAAAAAAGTAAGTAGTAATAGAGCCAAGAACTCTGATAAAGAGTATACCGAATCAAGTGACAATATACGTGTCACTTAATTCGGTATTAAAATTGTATATGGGTTAAACCAAATTTGCAACTCCTCCTAATTTGCGCTAAAATGACACATGATACGGAAAATAGAATTTTAGAGTGAGGTGTTCTTTATGACAGCAGGTGAAATGACGCCTAAAGTGGATGAGTATCTAGGTAAGGCGAAGCGGTATAAGGACGAATTTAAGGAATTGAGAAGAATAGCACTTGAATGTGGGTTAACGGAAGATATTAAATGGAAAAATATTTGTTTCATGTCTGAGGGCAAGAATGTGGTGCTAATTCATGGCTTTAAAGAATATTTTGCGTTGCTGTTTATGAAGGGCGTTTTATTTAAGGACCCGAACAGTATTTTGATTCAACAAACGCCAAATGTACAGTCAGCACGCCAGATTCGCTTTACTAGTTTGGAGCAGGTTACGAAGATGGAGCCGGTTATTAAGGCCTATATCGAGGAAGCGATTGCGGTCGAAAAGTCGGGTGTTGAGGTAGAATTCAAAAAGCAAGAGGAGACGGACATTCCAGAAGAGTTACAGCGGAAATTCGATGGGATGCCTGCTTTTAGAGAGGCTTTTGAAAAATTGACGCCTGGACGTCAGCGGGCGTATATTCTGTTTTTTGCGGCTCCAAAACAGACGAAAACACGGGAATCACGGATTGAAAAAAATGTGGATCGGATTATGGATGGCATTGGCTTGAATGATCGATTTTAATAAGGGGGAGATACAAAATGGAAAAATTATTTGATGAAACGCATGAGTCAGAAGCACGCTATTATCGTACGATTTGGTATGGTTATTTCGAAGGTGATTTAGATGTGGCATTACAGGATACAATCGTAGCTACGGTTCAAAATGATTTAGCACAGAAACAGGAAAATCCGCCGACTGCAACGCATTGGGTGTTTTATAGCGGGGAAACGAATAGAGATGCGGTTGATGCTTCGGTTCGTGCTTCTTTCATGGTTCGCTATCGTGATGGTGAATTTGTTAGTAACTATAACATGAGTGATTTTAATTTTGTGATTGCTTTTGATAGCATTATGGCTTTTAAAGAAAACATAGACAAGAAACTAAACGCGTAAAGGTGCGGATTTTGTGATTACGATTAGTCAATTATTTTGGTTTGTACTCGTTGCCTTACTCTCGCACGTTTTTGATTTCATACCTAAGAACAAAGGGCGGGCGTTGATTACGATGTTCGTCTTGGTGTTACGAATTTATTGGTCGATTTTCTGGCTAGGAATGGGTGTTCAGGCAACGGTGATTTTGGTTGCCTTCGAAATGATTACGGTTTTTATTGCCACGATTTATACGGCTGTGAACAAGGATGAGCGAGCGGGTTATAAAGTGAGTGCGTATTTTTCAAGAAAATAAGGGATGAAACGCTGTACAGGTTTGTATGGTGTTTTTTTATGTTTACTTCTGTACAAAAAGGGCTATACACATATAAAGCCAACGAGGAGTGATGCGATTATGAGGGAACTCCGTTTTCAAGAAAAGATGGATGGATTTCGAATTCGGTTAATGTCTTATAATTCTAAGATGCTTACGTACATCACTATTGTTGCACCCAGAGATAATGCTGGGGCATGCTACTAGGAAATTTAATCGCAAAAATCCATATGCCATTTCATTTGACTGGACGAAGAAAGCAGATATTATATTAGAATAATTCTATCTCGAAAAGCTAGGCACAGATTAATCGGTGTCTGGCTTTTATATTTGCAATTGTCAAAAATCTACATTGACAAACGATGTTGTTAGCTATAAAATGAGGACAATCAACTGGAAAGGGTGACATCAAAATGGTACAGATAATTAAAAAAGGCACACCGATTTATGCGATGGATAAGGCGAATAAACCGGTTGCAACTGTGAAAGATGGCGATCGATTGATTTTTGAAGCATATGATTGCTTTGAAGACCAAATTACAGACGAACAAGGTGCTTTTGAGAAGTTGGACTGGAATCGAATTAATCCGGCAACAGGCCCAGTTTTTGTAGAAGGGGCAGAGGTTGGCGATATTCTTGCAGTGACGATTGAAAAGCTTGATATTGGTGATACGGCAACGCTTTTTACAGGTCCTGATTCGGGCGTTATGGGTGATGAGCTAACGGAAAATACAATTCGTCGCCTCCCGATTGTAAATGGAACAATTGAGTTTTCAGAAAATATAGAACTACCGCTAAATACAATGATTGGTGTCATTGGGACGGCTCCTGCTGGGGATGCGGTTTCATGTGGAACGCCTGATTCGCATGGTGGGAATATGGACTGTAAAGAAATTGGCGAAGGGACGACATTATTTCTGCCAGTGAATGTTGCAGGAGCTTTGCTTGCGATGGGAGATTGTCATGCGGCAATGGGGGACGGTGAAGTTTCGGTTTGCGGAGCAGAGGTGCCTTGTGATATTACAGTGACAGTGAAAGTTATCAAAAATAAAGATTGGCCGACGCCGTTTTTAATTCGTGATGGGAAGTTGGCAACGATAGCTTCTGCGAAAACGTTAGATGAGGCAAGTGTGATGGCAACGAAGCAGATGGCTCATTTTGCGGAGCAGTACACAGATTTGTCAAAAGGAAACGCGATTCATTTGCTATCATTGGCAGCCGATTTGCGCGTTTGTCAAGTTGTTGATCCGAACAAAACGGCGCGGATGGTATTACCACTTACGTATCTTACAAAATGGAGCACAGAGGAGCTGAACTAACATGGCACAACCAGAAAAAGGGAGTTTGGAGTCATTTGGCTACAAGCAGGAATTAAAGAGAACATTAACATTGAAGGATTTAGTTATTTATGGACTGATATTTATGGTCCCGATTGCTCCGTTCGGTATTTATGGAGAAGTCGTAACAGCATCAAAGGGAATGATTGTACTAACCTACATGATTGGTATGGTTGCGATGCTATTTACGGCACTTAGTTACGGCTCGATGTCACGGGCTTTTCCAATTGCGGGTTCCGTATACGCTTATGCTCAGCGCGGAATTAATAAAACAGTTGGATTTCTCGCTGGTTGGATGATTTTGCTGGACTATGTCTTTGTGCCGGCGCTACTTTATGTCGTTTCGGCGAACTCGTTAAAAGCGATTGTGCCGGATGTGCCAGTTTGGATTTGGCTTGTAGTATTTATTTTAGTAAACAGTTGGATTAACATTCGCGGGATTGCATTTACGGCACGGGCGAATATTATTTTCCTAGTTGGAGAATTGATTGTGCTGGCGATTTTTATTGCGGTGGGTGTTGTTGCAATTTCGAATGGTGCGGGCGATGGTGTGACGATGAAACCGATTTATAACGCTGCTGACTTTAACTTGCCATTCGTGATGACTGCGGTTTCTGTGGCGGTGCTTAGCTTCCTAGGTTTTGATGGGATTAGTACGCTTGCCGAGGAAACAAAAGGTGGCAATAAGACGGTCGGTAAAGCGATTTTATGGGCGCTGATGTTGGTGGGATTCTTGTTCATCATTCAGACGTACATCGCAGCATTGATTCATCCGGATTATCTTAATTTTGACAATATTGACACGGCATTCTACCAAATTGCAGGAGAAGCTGGCGGGCCGTTCTTGAAAAATGTAACGATTATCGCAACGATTCTTTCTTGGGGCTTTGCCAATGCACTCGCTGCACAGGCGGCAATTTCACGGATTTTATTCGGGATGGCGCGCGATCAAAATCTGCCTAAGTTCCTTGCAAAAGTGCATCCGCGTTTCCAAACGCCATATTTAAGTACGCTTATGGTTGGACTCGTGTCGTTAATAGTCGGACTTATCTTCGTAAACGATATTGGAATACTATCATCAATCGTTAATTGTGGTGCACTAACGGCATTCCTAGTTATTCACGTTTCTGTAGTTTACCATTACATCATCAAGATGAAATCGAAAAATTACTTGTTACACTTAGTAGTCCCAGTAATCGGCTTCTTGATTATCTTGTATGTGATGATAAATCTTGATAATCTAGCGAAAATTATCGGTATTTCCTGGCTTGCTGCTGGAGTTGTCTATTACACGATTCTACGTCTGGCTAAAAAGAAAACAACGATTGATATGGACTAATTATTAAAAAAACATAATGTAAATACTATCATTTTTTCATGATACAAAGGGTTCCTATCTGTTATACTAGTTTCTTAACTTCACAAGGTGATAGGAGGCAGGCATGAAGAAAAATACAATTTTCAAAATCGGTGCTGTCGTCATGATGACTCTTACTTTTTCTTCAGGTTTTGACGCGACTAGCGCGATGATTTTAGATACACAGCAGGCGGTACATGCAGCGGTAATAGAGCAAAAGATACCAGATTCGAGCATTCCTGTTCATTGGGATGAAAAGACGCTAAATCATGCTGATGTACATGAAAATCAAGATACGCCACTTCGTTTAAAAGAGGCGGAGAGACTTTCGCGTATAGATACAAGAAGAAGACAAGAATGAAACCTCGGAGCAGACATTAAATCGTGTCTGTTCCGAGGTTTTTTCGTGTTAGGAGACTTACAACTAGCGTCACGATTACGTTCGCTGCTAGTGGTAAGAAACCAATATTAATATCGCTAATTGCAGTTGGTGCGCCGGGAAGCAGTGTTGCAAGCGTCATGCTGTAATTGCTAATGAAGATTGTAATCAGAATACCAACGATGATGCCTGTGAGCGCACCTTGTTTTGTCACTGGATTACGCTTCATGAGGCTAGCGAATAGCGATGGACATAGCTGCACAATTAAGCTATAGCCAACCTGGAGAATTGCAGCGAGGGCATTCCCACCTTGGAAAACGAATAAGCAAGAAATAATTGCGAGTACAGGGACACAAAACTTAGACAGGCTAGCAATTTTAGCATCGGATGTATTTGGTTTGTAACTATAAATAATGTTTTTCGTCAGCAGAGTCGCAGCGCTCATGAGTAGCATTGAACCAGGGACGAGAGCGGTTAGCATACCCGCGGCGCCAATAATTCCAACGAACCACGGATCAAAAGTTTTCATCGCGAGTTGTAATAGCGCAAGGTCGCTGGCGTCACCTTCTAGCCCAGGAATCTGCAAAACAGCGGCAAGTCCGATAAAAATAACAAATAAGAGCATTAATGTGTAAATTGGACTAACAATCGCGTTTTTACGGAAGGTTCGGGCATTTTTAGCTGTGAAAGTGGATGCGAAAACTTGAGGCCACATGTAGAAACCAAGTACGTAAAACAGGACGGTTGAAATGAACCAAGTCACGGTATATGTCGTATGTGGAAATGTGAGTAGTTCTGGTTTTACCGCTGCAATTTGGTCGAACATTTGGCCGATACCACCGTAATAGTGAATCGGTAAGTAAATCCCCATAAAGACGATAACCGCAAGAATCATGAAATCTTTGAGAACGGCGATCCAAGCAATCCCTCGAACACCGGAGATGACCGAGTAAATAATAATCGCTATTGTACCTACGACCACAGCAACTTGCATTGGAATCGCGCCGTAAGAAGTCAAGGAGACGATAATGCCAAGTCCTTTTAACTGGATGACAACGATTGGAATAATCGCAATAACACCAACGAGCGCTACGACAACACCGAGCAGATTACTATCATATTTTTTTGCGAAAAAATCAGACTGGGAAACGAGTCGATGTTCGTGTGCATATTTCCAGATGAGCGGCAATAAAAAATAAGATGTGACGTAGGATAGTGCAATATACACCATCACATACACCGCAGATATACCTTTGGAGTACGCCCAGCCACTGCCTCCAAGAAAAGAAAATGTCGTGTAAACTTCACCTGCTGTAAGCAGAAATACGAAAACGGTATTAAAACTACGGCCACCAACGGCCCAATTTTCCAGATTCATTTTTTGCTTTTGGCGTGCTCTGATTCCGATGACTAAAGTAAGCAGGAAAAATGCGGTTAAGATGATGAGTGCGGTCATTGTTCCTCCCCCTTATTTTGCTTATCGAAGCGATAGACGATGCCTAGGATGCACGTGGAAAGCAGGATTCCTGCAGCAACCCAGAATAAGTTGAACGGCATTCCAAGAATCATCGGCTGTATTCGATTAGCAAACGGCATTCCGACTAATATGAAGATAAATGGAATAATGAGTAGCAACTTTGCCATGATATCCCTCTTTTCTTAATTGAAAACTGCTTTTATATTACATTATTATAAGTGTTTTTTCAATTGTTGGGGCTGTTCGAATGCAATGAGTTACAGCCCCAATATACATGAGAGCAGAGCGAGCATGTAATCCAAACCGGCTGTTCAAATGCAATGAGTTACAGCCCCAATATACATGAGAGCAGAGCGAACATGTAATCCGAACCGGCTGTTCAAAATGCCAATATGCCTAGTAGCAACAAGGAGAGGCGGACATTCCAGGTCTTTAGAACACGGATGAAGTACATCTTTCAGCGTCACTCTTCACATGATTGGAAAATAGGGCTTCCCTCTTTTTCGTGTATCCAACTAGTTAACAAACGTTGTGTTTTTTGCTTTCCAATCTTCCAATTTAATAAAGACCCAGAAAGAATAGATGCCAAGTGTGATGATGATGAGCAATAACCATTTTATCCAATTACCAAATAAACCAAAAGCGGAGCCACGGAATTGCATTCTGCGTCCTTCGATGACAGTATGGTTTATTTTCCAGCCATAAATCATCGTCAATGCCCATGGATAACAAATGCCGAGCGTAATAACGGTTACAATAATTCCAAGGATACTCCAACCGATAAATTGAAATAGACCACCGTCAAAAAAAGAGGTTCGTCCGTTCTTCGTTTCGTAAAAATCTTCACTAGCCATTTTAGTCACCTCCATTACATTAGGTACATTTTAACGTAAAAAAGGAAAGTTTGTCGAGAATAACCCTATCTTTCTCGTTTTATTCAAGGTACAATAATAGTAAGTCTAAATTTAAATGAGGTTTTTATTTTGGTCGAAAATTTTGGAGAAAAGATTGCAAGTGGAGAAAAGGCACAATTTAAGGTAAATCATATATTAGTTATTTCAAGTAGCTTGTTGTGGATTGCGATAGGGCTATTATTATATGTTGTTTTTGATTATGTAAAGGCGATAAATGGCACCGAAAAGCTGATTTTACTAATTTTTATTGGTTTTGTTGTGTTACGCCCGTTATTTCGTTTACTTAATTTGTCACCGACGCTGGAGCTTTCTATGGATGGAATCGCGTATCGTGGTGATTTTCAAGCATGGGATCAGGTGGAGGAAGTGAAGATTGTGATGCCATCGTTTAAGCTTTTTTCACAAGGTAGGATGCTGGTTTATACAAAAATCAAGGATAAGCGAGAAATGGCCTGGGATATCGTTGCGGCGGATGTGAATATGCCACTTGCAGATTTAGAAGCATTAATTGAAGAATGTATGTCATTGTATAAAAAGGAAGAATAAGCATAAATAGAGGCTTTTCTTGATTGATTTGTAGTCGTCATGGAAGGCTTTTTTTGTATCTACATCTTAAGGTCAGGTGGGCAAGAGGGTGTAACTTAGTGTACAATAGATACAAGAGATTTTGGAGCGGAGGTTTTTGGTGGATGGGAGTTATTTTGCAAGCGAAGAATGTTCGAAAAGTATATGGCTCGAAAAGTACGCTTTTTCCTGCGTTAAATAGTGTTAGCTTAGAGGTGCATGAAGGTGAATTTGTTGGTGTAATGGGGCCAAGCGGTGCTGGGAAATCGACGTTATTGAATGTGCTGTCAACGATTGATAAAGCAACTTCTGGTAGCATTGAAATAGATGGCAAACCTTTTGAGGATATGCGTGCAAAAGAGATGGCTGTTTTTCGAAGGGATAAGTTGGGCTTTATTTTTCAGGATTATAATTTGTTGGATACGATGACGATTAAGGATAATATTGCGCTACCATTGTCGCTTTCTAAGATAAAGCCAAGCGAAGTTGAGACACGTGTTGCGGATGTGATGCGTCAATTTGGAATTGCGGATTTGGCGGATAAGTATCCGAATGAAGGTTCTGGCGGACAGAAGCAACGGACAGCGGTTAGTCGGGCGATGGTGACCAATCCGGCATTGATTTTTGCAGATGAGCCTACGGGTGCACTAGATTCGAAGGCTGCGACAAATTTGCTGGAAAGCCTAGTTCAGGCGAAGGAGGCGCGTAATGCGACAATTATGATGGTAACGCATGATGCGTTTGCGGCGAGTTTTTGTGAGCGAATTTTGTTTATTAAGGACGGGGAGTTGTTCACGGAGATTTATCGGGGAACGGCGACACGGAAGCAATTTTTTCAGAAGATTTTAGATGTGCTGGCGATGCTTGGCGGTGGTATGAATGACACTATTTAATATTGCCTTTACGAATGTACGCAAAAACTTTAACCAGTTTTCGATGTATCTTGGCTCGCTAATTCTAAGCGTGTTGATTTATTTTACGTTTGTATCGTTGGCGTACAATGAGAGTATCGGAATAATCTTTGATAAGTGGGGAATTGGTGGGCAAGGTGTCTTTTTGGCAGCGGCGATTGTATTGATTTTGTTTGTTGCTTTTTTTGTTTTCTATTCTAGTAATTACTTTACGCGGAGTAGGAAGCGGGAATTAGGACTGTATTCTCTATTAGGGCTACGCAAGGGGCAAATTGGCCGAATTATTTTTTATGAGAATTTGATGATGCATCTTATGGCGGTTGTCGGAGGAATTTTGATAGGTGTTTTCTTTTCTAAGTTTTTCTCGATGTTACTATTCCGTATTATGGATTTATCGATTCCGAGTGGTTTTACATTCTCATTTTCAGCGGTCTTATCTACGGTTTTTGTGTTTGGAATTATTCTTATTGTAACGACAGCGAATGGGTATTGGATTGTTTATCGGCATAGCATGGTGGAACTATTTAAAGCAGATACGCGGGAAAAAAATCCTGCGAAAGGCTCGCTTACGTTATCTATTGTGGGTATCTTTTTGATTGGATTTGGTTATTTTTTAGCAACGCGCTCGGTAGAAAGTTCCATCTTTTGGTCGAACAACTTTTTTTTGGCGGCGACTTTATTTGTGCTGTTCGGTGTGGTTCTAGGGACTTGGCTTGTACTGCGTTTTTTATTTCCATATGTTGTGTATAAATTGTTTTTAAACAAGTCGTTTTTCTATAAAGGAACGAATATCTTAACCGTGACTTGGCTTCGTTATCGCATGAAAAAGACGGCAGGGACACTGACGATGATTGCTGTGTTGAGTGCCACCACTTTGACGATTATTGGTGCGCTCGGATCGATTTATATGAACATCATTTCTTTTGCGGAGAGCTCCAACCCAAACAGTTATCAAACGCTGTGGAGTACGCAAACAGAGCGGGAAAAAATTTATGAGGCGATTAGGGAAAGTGACTCACATACGTTGATTTATCATGAGACAGTAGATCTTTATGAAGCGGATGTATTAGAGAAGGTGGATGAAAATGTACCTTTTGAGGAACAGCGGATGACATATTTTGAGGTGATGTCATTGTCAGACTATAACCGATTGGCGATGAAATTGGACAATAATTCGAAAAAAGTGAAGGAATTAGCAGCTGGAGAAGCCATATACCTTAGCCCAAATGGTCGCTTTGATAATAAGAAACGTATGCACTTGTATATGGAGAAACCTTATACATTACAGTTTAGAAATAATCCAAATAAGTATAAATTGGCAATCGTAGATGTTTATAATCATGTAGTGTTGAATTCGGATATGGCTAGCTCAGTTTTAGTTATAAATGATGCGCTTTACAAGGAAATCAGCCAGAAATCAATGCCAAGACATATTGATATTTTTCAAGTATCAAACTCAGATAAGGCAGAAGTATTGGATCATAAAATTCAGAAGATTATTGGTGGAGATTCCTATATGTGGAATAGAAGCATGTCGAGTTTTTATTCCAATTATCATTTGATTAGTACGCTTATCGGTGTGATGCTTTATATTGGGATGTTTATGGGCGTTGTGTTTTTTGCAGCAACAGGTAGTATTATTTATTTTAAGCAAATTACGGAAGCGGTGGATGAAAGATCACGTTTTGCTGTTCTTCAAAAGATGGGCATGAGTCATAAAGAGATTCGTACTGTTATCGCTAAGCAAGTGTTACCGGTATTTTTAATCCCGCTTATTTTGGGGGTTTGTCATAGTATAGTAGCGATGATTAGTTTGTCGGTGAATCTGAGATATAGTATTGGTGCCCCGGTGCTGATTAGCACGACGATTTACACGATATTTTTCATTATTTACTATTTTGTTTGTGTATCAACCTATACGAATATGGTGTCTAATGGCGATGATTAACGTTTGAATAGTGGCTGAATTTTCTGTACAATGGAATGAAGCGAGGGAGAGATGAGTATGGTAAAAGTATATATAGTGGAGGATGACATCGTTATTCGTGATACGATACAAAAACATTTATCGAAATGGGGATTTGAAGTTGCAGTTGTGGCTGATTATAACAATATTTTGAATGAGTTCTTGGAAGTTGAACCTCAATTGGTGATTTTGGATGTGAATTTGCCATACTTTGATGGGTTCTATTGGTGCAATAAAATTCGTGAAGTATCAAATGTGCCGATTATTTTCTTGTCGTCGCGGGATTCGCGAATGGATCAAATTATGGGAATGAATATGGGGGCGGATTATTACATCGAAAAACCTGTGGATTTAGATGTACTAATGGCGCGAATTAATGCACTAATTCGGCGTACGTATTCGTATGCGGAACTGGAAGAGCCGAATGTGATGGAGCATAATAATGTTTTCTTGCATATTGATACGAATACATTGACGTATTTGGATGAGAAAGTGGAATTGACGAAAAATGAATTCTTGATTTTATATGAGTTATTGAAGCAAAAAGGACGAATTGTGAGCCGTGACGAGATTATGCGTGTGTTATGGGAAGATGAGAGTTTCGTGGATGATAATACACTGACTGTAAATGTTGTACGGATTCGCAAAAAGTTGACGGAAATTGGTTTAGCAGACTTTATTACGACTAAAAAAGGGCAAGGATATATGATTGAGTAAGGGAGTGCTTCATTTGAAAATTCTAGTTTTTGGTGGAACGCGATTTTTTGGTAAGAAATTGGTTATGCGATTGCTTGCGGAAGGGCATGATGTGACGATTGCGACGCGCGGCAAGACGGCGGATGATTTTGGCGATGCGGTGAGACGAGTGAAAATAAAACGTGAGGCTCGTGAGGATTTATTTTGTTTGGCGCAGGAGAAATGGGATGTTGTTTATGATAATATTTGTTTTTCGCCACAAGATGCGCTGTATTCGATTGCAGCTTTTCGGGACAAGGTCGGAAAATATGTATACACATCTTCGCTTTCGGTGTATCGGATGCGGGATCGGGCGTTAGTGGAAGCTGATTTTGATCCGTTTCATTATGAGATTGTGACGGGATCGCGTGAGGATTTTGATTACGGTGAAGGAAAACGTTTGGCGGAGGCGGTATTTTTCCAAAAGGCGAATTTTCCTGTCGTTGCAGTTCGTTTTCCGATTGTGCTTGGTGAAGATGATTACACGGGAAGACTTGAATTTCATATCAATCATGTGCAAGCAGGCGAGGAGATTGGAATGCCAAATGAAGACGCTGAAATGGGCTTTATTTCGTCGGACGAGGCGGCTGATTTCTTGGTTTGGATTGGCACGAAGTCAGATGTCGTTGGTCCGATTAATGCGGCGAGTAATTCGGTATATCGATTGTCCGAGTTAATGGCTTTAATTGAAGTAGCGACTGGAAAACTCGCAATTGTAGAGGAGAATACAGAGGATAATGATGATTCTCCTTTCGGTGTTGAAAAAACGTATTATCTGGATAACTCGAAGGCAAAAGAGGCTGGATTTGAATTTCGCGACTTACGAGAATGGTTGCCGAAGCTGATTGACAAAAAAGTATAAGTATGTGAAAACAGGTGTCTTTTCGTTAGGCGCTTGTTTTTATTTTTTCGCGTGTTGTATGTGAATTTAGTGTATAATAAGGCAGTGAAGAAAAATGAGAAAAAGGATGTGACGAAGGAATGCTTTCCTTTGAAGAGAAGAAGAATATTATTGATGAATATACAGAACTAGAGGCACATCCCGTTTCGATGGGGCGGATTAATTATCATTTCCCTGATAGTGTGCGTGAAAAAAGAATTGCGGTCAATCATTTGCATCCGAATGGGAATGCGTTTGTGTATGCACCTTATCTAGATGAGGCGGACAAGAATGGCTTTGTTAATATTCGTGAGGCGACAGAGAGTGAGATTCGAGAGCTTGTGTCGGGCGCCATTTCATTTTTGAGTACGGATGGGGATGAATTTGAAGAAGGCTATGAGGAAGAATTTCGTGATGCATACCGGACTGTGTTGATTTTGCGTTATGAGAATAAGATGTGGGCGATTTATTCGGATGATCATTTGGAAGCAATTTTTCCTTCTCGCGAGGCGGCAGATGGTTATTTGGCGGATGAAGGTTTCCAAGCAAGATAAGAACAATTAAGGCGTGAGAGGGGGAAGCGTTGATGCGGAAAGTAAAACAATTACAGGAACGTGTTGCGGTGAGTGATTTGCGTGTAGCTGCGGATATTGTTATTAAGAATGGTCGAATTGTGAACGTTTTTTCGGGTGAAATTATGGAAGGCGATGTCGCGATTAAGAGTGGGTATATCGTTGGGATTGGCGACTTTGAGGATGCAGCAGAGATTATTGATGCTCACGGTCAGTTTATTGTTCCTGGTTTCATTGATGCGCATGTTCATGTAGAGAGTGCGATGGTGCCTCCTTCTGAATTTGCGCGTGTGTTGTTACCAAACGGAGTGACAACAATTGTGACGGACCCGCATGAGATTGCTAATGTGGCAGGGACAGGAGGCATTGAGTTTATGTTGGCGGATGCGCAAGAGTCGCCGCTCGATATGTATGTCATGTTGCCATCTTCTGTTCCCGCGACGCCTTTTGAGCATAATGGTGCAACGCTTGAGGCGAGCGATTTACGAGCGCTTTACCAGCATGAAAAAGTGATTGGACTGGCCGAAGTCATGGATTTCCCTTCTGTGGCGCATGGTCAAAAGGACATGTTACAAAAAATTGTGGATGCTGAGCGGCATGGTGGGCGAATTGATGGGCATGGTGCTGGGCTTTCAAAAGCGGATTTAAATAATTATTTAGCTGTTGGGATTCGGACGGATCATGAGAGTACAACGGCAGTTGAGGCGATGGACCGTTTGCGTGCTGGCATGTTTGTGATGCTCCGTGAGGGAACGGTTGGACGTGATATGATACATACGTTACCTGCTGTGAATCCGAAGAATAGCCATCGTTTCTGCTTTTGCACGGATGATAAATTAATTGATGATTTATTAGAAGAGGGCTCAATCAACTACAATGTGCGGCTCGCGATAGCCAATGAGATTGATCCAGTGATGGCGATTCAGATGGCGACGATTAACGCGGCAACATGTCACAAATTACCTCATATTGGTGCTGTTGCAGCGGGTTATCAGGCGGATATTTTGTTTTTACGTGATTTGGAGACGGTGACAATCACGAAAGTAATGAAGCGTGGTCAGGTTGTTGTTGATGATGGTATACGCGAGGAAGCTTTGTTTAAAAAGGCGGATAGTGCGTTTCAGTCACCGATGATTAGACATTCGCTACAAGTTGATGATTTGAAGCTTGCCATGAAGAATGCTACTGCTAATGTGATTGGTATGCAGCCAAATAGCTTGTTTACGGAACATTTGGTGGAAACGGTTAATGTTCAAGATGGTGAATTTCAAGTTTCGGTGGATGCGGATCAGTTGAAAATGGTCGTTGTCGAGCGGCACAAGGGAACAGGGTGCGTTGGTGTCGGGATTGTGAAAGGCTTTGGTATTCGGAATGGAGCGATTGCGACGACGGTTGCGCATGATTCTCATAATATTGTGGCAGTCGGCTCGTCGGATGCGGACATTATGCTAGCTGTTGAGCACATTACGAAAATTGGTGGCGGCGTTGCAGTTGTAAATGATGGAAAAGTAGCGGCGGATTTAGCATTGCCAATTGCTGGACTTTTGAGTGTGCAGCCGTATGAGAAAATTCAATATCAGCTTGGACGACTAAATGATGCTTTCCGTGATGTGAGTGCGAAACAAGGTTTTGATCCATTTTTGACGTTATCGTTTTTGACTTTACCAGTTATTCCGAATTTGAAATTGACAGATCAGGGATTATTTGATTTTAATCAGTTTGGTTTTATTGAAGTGGAGGTTTAGTATGAATTGGTGGAGCTATGTACGCGATAAGAAGTTTTTTCTATTGTTTTTTGTAGTCGTGATGTTTTTTATCGGTGTTTTGCTTGCCGTTGATCCGAATAGTCAGTTGACACTCGGCAATATTATTTATTTGTATGTGTTTATGTTGCTGTTTTTGCTGGCGTATTTGGTACTCGGTTATTCGTTTAAACGTACGTATTGGAATGAGATGAAGCAATTGGTAGATGGCGAGATTGAGGAAAATATTCTCGAGTTATTGCCAAAACCGCGGACGCGCGAACAGGCTTTTTTCAATGAATTGATGCGAAAAAAACATTGGGAGGAGCAGCGGGCGCTTACGAAGCTACGTGATAAGCAACAGGAGTATCATGATTTCATTTTATATTGGGTACACGAGGTGAAAACGCCGATTGTGGCGAGTAAAATGCTGATTAACAATCCCGATTTGAACGATCCTACGACGATTTATCGCGGTGTGGAGGCGGAGCTTGATTCGATTGATCGACTTGTCATGCAGGCGCTTTATTATTCGCGACTGGACACGTTTGCAAAGGATTACTTTATTCAGGAAATGGCGCTAGGGCCTGTAATTCGAGATTGTGTGAAGCGTCATTCGAAACTGTTTATTTCGAAAAAAATGAAGCTTGATTTGGCGGAAATTAAGGTCGATGTGCGCAGTGATAGCAAATGGCTCGGTTTTATTTTGGATCAGGTGATGACGAATGCGCTGAAATATACGGATGATGGCGGCGAAATTAAGGTTTGGTGTGATGTGAGTGCTTCTGATGGAACTGTGGCGCTACATATTCGTGATAATGGTATCGGAATTAAGGATGAGGATTTGCCACGCGTTTTTGAGCAAGGTTTTACTGGAATGATTGGCCGGACGGAGAAGAAGGCAACGGGAATGGGACTTTATTTAGCGCGACAAATGTCGGGTAAATTGGGGCATCAGATTGCTATCTCTTCGGAAAGTGGTGTTGGAACGGAGATTGTAATTACGTTTCAACAAAAAGAGGATTATTTATTAATTGCAAAGGACTGAGGGCTTGTGGAGAAAAAATTGATTGTTCGCGGTGCGCCGCAGGAATTTGAGTGTCGCGTTGGTGCATGGGAGGCGCTTGGCGAGCATTTGGAACGTCGAGATGTGAAGCATATTTTGGTGATTCATGGTGGTGTTTCTTGGGAGAAAGTGCGCCGTTTTTTCCCAGAGTTGCCGGATGTGGACGCGATTTTTGAGGCGTATGGCGGGGAATGTTCGTTTGAGGAACGGGACCGGATGGCGGAACTGGCGCGAGATGTGGATGCTATTATTGGTGTCGGAGGCGGGAAAATTGCGGATTTAGCGAAAGCGGTTGCGGTTTGCTTGGCATTGCCAGTCGTTATTTTACCAACCTTGGCGGCGACTTGTGCTGCTTGGACGCCACTTAGTGTGATGTATGACGCGCGCGGAGAGATGTTGCAATATGATATTTTTGCGCGAAGTAATGCGCTTGTGTTGCTTGATCCTGCGGTGATTTTGGATTCGCCAATCGAGTTGATGGTCGCTGGGATTGGTGATACATTGGCTAAATGGTACGAGGCAGATGTGATTATTTCGCAACTTGCGGAACGTTCTGTTGCGATTGATATTTCGCTTTACACGGCAAAATTGTGTCGGGATATTTTGCTGGAATCGAGTGCTGCGGCGCTTGAGGCAATGCGTGAGGGTGAACTGAGCGCGGCGTTTGTGAAAGTAGTTGAAACGAATATAATGATTGGTGGCATGGTCGGTGGTTTTGGTGATGATTATGGCCGAACTTCTGGCGCGCATTCCATTCATGATGCGCTGACGGTTATGGAGGCGACGCATCATTTACTACATGGGGATAAAGTGGCATACGGTGTTTTTGTGCAATTGATGATTGAGGGACGAGCGGATGAGATTATGAGATTGGTACCGTTCTATCGGGAGTTAGGATTGCCGAAGTGTTTGTATGATATGGGATTAGAAAGCTTGTCGGACATGGAATTAAAGCAGGTGGCAGAGCGCGCGACCGCGGTGGATGAGACGATTCACTTAATGCCGGGCGTGATTACAGCGGCCACTGTTTTGAAAGCAATCAAAGAATTGGAAGTTTTAATGACGGGAGTGCGTTCTATATGATTACGATTGACGTAGTAAAGCAAGAAGATGCAATCGGAGTTCGTGAGGTACTAGAAGCAAGTTTTCCAACGCACGCGGAAGCCAATCTAGTGGATGCGATTGTTGATTCTGAGCATTACGTGCCGGAACTTGCGCTTGTTGCGAGAAATGGCGCAGAAATTATTGGTTACAGTTTGCTGAGTGAGTGCTATATTGGAGAGGAACTAATTCTGGTATTAGCACCAGTTGCTGTGAAACCCGAATGGCAAGCACGGGGTATTGGTGCACAGTTAATTGAGGCTGGGATTGTAAGAGCAAAAACCACAAACTACAGTTGTATCAGCGTTTTGGGCCATGAAACGTATTATCCACGATTCGGATTTGAGTTAGCAAAAAACTATCAAATTACGGCACCGTTTGACGTTCCAGACGTGAATTTTATGGTTTGTCCGCTAGCAGAAGCGACCCCAGCCGGAATGGTTCGCTATCCAGCAAGTTTTGATGTTGTTTAGTAAGTGAAAAATGCTTAAAAAGGAGTTATTAACAATGGATAATAAAGTGAAACGCTCTTCAGAAGCAGAAAATATTTTAGCTCAGATTAACGATCAAACGAAGCTCGGCGATTTAAGAAAAATTGCGAAAGATATTAAAAAAAATCACGAGCTGGCTATGGAACTTTGGTCAAGCGAAGCCTTTTTGCCGAGACTACTAGCTATCTTAATTATGGATAAAAAACTTCTCACGCAAGATACTTTAAATAAACTGGATAAAGACATGTTGATGCACCCTTTCAATGAGCGAAATAATTTGATGGACTGGTTAATGGCTAACCAACTTGCCAAAGATAAGAAAACAATTGCATTGATGGAATCCTGGGAAAACAGTGCTTCTGCTCTTCAACGGCGAATTTTTTGGTATTATCAAGCACGTCTCAGATGGACTGGGAAAACAGCACCGAAAAACACTGAGGTTTTGCTTTCCTCAATCGAAGCCAACATTGTGAAAGAAGAGCCAGAAGTAAAATGGGCTATGAATTTTTTGGCAGGTTGGATTGGTGTGTATGATGAAAGCAACCGTACCCGCTGTATTAAACTAGGTGAGAAAACCGGGCTTTATAAAGGGGAGGCAGTGTCAAAAGGATGTACTCCTAACTATTTGCCAGAGTTTATTACAACGGAAGTTAATAAACGACAGAATAGCTAGGCTTTTAAAAAAATTAATCCCCATTAATAATTTAATCTCGACTAAGTGCCTGCAACTCCTTCACTAATAAATCCACATACGTGAAAGTTTCGCGGGTAATGAAGTAATCGAGCAGAGCTTCCTCTGTGAAATCAGGAAGTTCTGTTACATAGCGTTTTTTTTCACGCGCACTGCCAGATAGAATAATTCTCCGAGATTTTTTTGCATTGGCGCTGGCTGCTCGTAAATTAGCATAGAGTCGCCCGCGTTCTTTGATGTACCAGCGCTCTTTTTTTGTATAGTCTCGGGCAACGGTTTTATTAAGTGCAGCTTGGGAGATGAACCGCTTCGTGTAGACGCCGTGGTACATGCAGAGCCAAACTTCAAAACTGCGGCCGGAAACGAATAGTTGAGCATTATCGCCTAGACTTGCAAGATTACGGATTTTTTTCTTGACATATCGCAAGTTAGAGCGATCTTCTGTAAAATCCAAGTCGGTTATAATGAAAAATTTATCATCGGGATGAGCGCTGAATTTCAGCGCTTTTTTGAATTTGGTTTCTTGTGCGTGTGTGTAAATTTTTAGCTGGTAGTTTTTAAGTCTGCGTTGGAAAAGTAGTTTGAAATAGTGGGCTTCGCAGCTATTTGGTTTGACGCCACCACTATCTTCTGGAATGAAAAGATGAACGATTTTGCGAATTTCGCGGCTCATTTAAAACACCTCCGGAACGGCTCCAAAACGACCGTCTAAATAAAGCGTTATCCAATTATGATTTTCGTACGTGATTTCTTTAAATTCGCTAAGGCTAAACACTTCACTAGCTTGGGTTTCACGATCTTTCTGGATGAAAATAACTTGTTCTTTGGCGAAGCGATCAGGATTTAGCAACAGTGGATTGTGGGAAGCGATGATGAACTGGGCTTGTTGCTCGTTTTCTTGATGGATAAATTTGTTCAGCAAGCCTTCTTGGATTTTGGTGTGGTATTTGTTGTCGAATTCGTCGCTAATAAAGAGAATTTCATTTTCTAGCGCGTCGAAAAGTCGAATCGAACTCTCAAGAAATTTCTTTGTGCCGTCGGATTCCATGCTCATGCTTAGTGGATAATTCACATCATCAACAATATGCGTGGTGCTGATTTCATAGCGGCGGTTTTTCTTCGTTGTCGCTATTAATTGGGCTTTCACTTCATTCGAAAAAGTAGCTTGTTCAATAGATGCCAACAGATTATCTGTCATATCAGTAATGGAAAAATCATGAATCGCAAAATCGAAATCGTAGAGTGTCTCTAGAATTTTATTTTTGAAATCGCTATCATTGTTTATTTGTTCGGCAAATGCTTCTAGGGAATCGCCATCGAATTGCTTTGTTTGGAAACCTTTTGTGATTTGCCTCGCTAGGCAGTGGGATACTTTGTAGGCAGGTGAAGCTGTTTCCTTACTGAAATAGGCTGTGTTGATGTCGTGAATGAGCATGGAGAGAATGGATTTATGAGTAATGTTTTCCTGTTCGATTTTATTGAAAAGCGCTTTTAAATTAGTGTTTTTTTGAGAAATACGACTTTTAAATCTTTCAAAAATGGTAATCGGTTTTGATAATGTTGTTTTGAGCATTTTTTTGTATGTTAAGGATTCTTGTTGGATCTCCAAGCTCGCCACGTCGATGGCCAGTTCGTATGTGTATTGGATATCTTGGTTTTCCTGAAAATTTGGCTCAATAAACGTCACAGAAAAGCGGCTTATAGTATCTTTTGTTTCTGAGAACTTGAAGCTGTCGGGCGTGACTTCAAAATCAGTTTTTTCGTTGTACATGTGGCTTTTTTGAAGCATTGTGCGAATGAATTCGAAGGCATAGAGAAGATTGGTTTTACCGGATGCATTGGCGCCGTAAAGGATTGCCCCATTTAAGACGCATCTTTTTTTCTGGTTGTCGTAGTAAGTATAGAGTGTGTTTTGTTTGAAGACATTCACAGCGCTATACTGATAATCTAGGGTAATGCTTATTTTTTCATGTATCGAAAAGAAATTGGTGACGGTTATTTTAGAAAACATCGAATTCGACTCCTATCCTTTTATTTTATTATACCATTTACTAAAAAAAAGAAGTTTTAATTTGTAGTAAATTACTGTAATTAACTTGCGGAGGTAGCTTTCTGCATAACGTAGTGTTAATAGAAATCCAATTTATCAAAGCTATACTATTTTATAGTTACATTGATTAAAAATAAGTATCCGTGATTACCTTATAATGAGGTATGTAATTGTGCTAACCTTATAAATACAACTAAAGTAATATTTAGTAGCCGTAATTAATATTTTGACCGCATGGAGGATATTTATGAAAAAAATTGCGATTATTTGCACCGAGGATAAGCCTGTACCAGCTGTAGAAGGAGGAGCAGTTGAAACAATTGTTGAGAATATTATACGCTTAAATAAGAAAAAAAAACTAGCGAATATTGATATCTATTCGACTGCAAATGAAACGATAGATGTTGAAGGGGATGAAAATACTCGATATTATTTTTTTTAAGGAAAAAGCAGTAGAATTGAAAAACTAAGAAACAGAGTTGTACTCAAAATGGGATTTAAAAATATGTATAGGTGTCGTTTCTTAAATCAAGTTATCAAGCAACTGAAAGATTCAGATTACGATTATATTATAGTACAGAATAGACCACAATTTATATTAAAATTAAAAAAACACCTAAAAAATAGTAGTAAGATAATTTTGCATCTGCATAACAAGCACATTTTTACTAATTCTTTTTCAAGTTCATTAAATGAACAAATATATGATGGTTTTGATGGTATTTTGGGGGTTAGTGATTTTATTCGAGAACAAGTTTTTCTACATGCGCCTCGAATGTGTGCTAATAAAGTAAAAACATTACAAAACATGGTAGATACGGAAAAATTTAAGTCAATGGCTGTAGAAAAGATAGCAGTATATGAAAAATTAGCCAATAAAAATGTCGTTTCTTTTCATGGAAGACTGATACCTGAAAAAGGTGTACTAGAGATGATAATTGCTTATAAGATAGCTGCCAAGTCAATTTCCAATCTAGCACTGCTTATTATTGGGAAATTAAATAATACGTCTTATTGTGAGCGTCTAAAAGAAGAAATGAATAAAGATATTATTTTTGTGGATGGTATCTCGCATTCAGAAATTGAAAAGTATCTGAGTATTGCTGATTTAAGTGTAGCCCCATCACTTTGTGACGAAGCAAGTGGTTTAGCACATCTAGAAAGTTTAGCGATGGGGAAACCATTAATTACAACAACTGGTGGTGGGCCAGAAGAATTTATCGAGCACAGAAAAACTGGATTTTTAGTGGATGTTACACCTAATTTTGAAGAATCCCTAGCAGCACAGATTATAGATTGTTTTGAGGACCGAGAGCTAATGCTGAAAATAGGGGATAATGCAAGAGAATTTGTGGTTAAAAATCGTTCTTTAGACCAATATCTAGAAAACTTAGTATTCACATTAAATCTATTTGGAAGAAGGTCATAGTATTTAACTTTACAAAGCTAAGAACATGTTTTATATAGCATTGTAAAGAACTCCAAGATGATTTTTACAGGTTAGTCTAAAAATATAAGGCCATATGGCAGAAAGTAATTACTTGCAAGCAGAGAAAATAGAATCATTCAACCTCTTTAAAGTATGTTAACAAAAAATCACGGAACAGCAACTCGGACGGCGACATGTTCCGTCTTTTTGTCGTGATAATCCCAACCGATCGCCGCAATTCCTGATCCATCAACGCAATGCTTCGCGTCTCTCTAAATATCGCCCCATCTAAAATCATCTAGGGCAAAATGCTAATGCCAAGCACCAACCAATCCCTGAATCGTGTGGAAATCGCGGCTTTGAAAAATTGTCTCGAGTTTAATGCCTTTCATCCTCGCCGTATCTCCCACTAATGATACAAATCGAAATCTTTCGGGTTTCTCGTCCGCCAAATCTTTCAGCGCAACGGAATGCTCCCCAGCCAATCGATGCTCGCTCGGCACAATCAATTTCTCATCAAAAAAACGATGGGGTATAATATCGCCAGTCACCAACATCTGCTTCAAATCGCGATTCGAACCTACCATAAAACGATACGTAATTTATGGTTCCTATTTGGATGATGACTGGACAGATGCTTGTGATATTGGTAAAGTGGCCTAAATCAGGGAATCATCAGGAAAAGTCTACCATTGGAAAACATGAATTCAAGCACAAATATAGGATTTTTTCGCAAGGCGTTTTCCCGATGGAGCACCTTTTTGCGTGATTTTAACAAAGGTTTGACTACCACATGTCACGAATTTGAAGCATTCATGCTTGCCTTGGAGTGCACTCCATGTGTTTTAATTTACAGGCAGACGGTTGGAGGCGAGGTACAGAATGAACGCAAAATTACCTACAAAACTGCTCCAACTAAAAGAAGCTGCTGAGTTGGGAGATTGTAAAATATGAAGAAAATAATCGCTTTTTCGGCTATGGCTGTAGTCGTGCTAGCTATATGCGTTGTCGTAGCTATAGAGGTTAAAGGAGAGGACAAACAAATGAGTCATGCCAATTTATTTATCAATGCAAGTAAGAATCGGGACGGGAATACGACAAGGTTAGCCAAGGACTATTTTGACGGGCAACCTTATAAGCAAGTTAATTTAGTGGATTATGATATCAAGCAACTTGGGCAAAATAGCGATCCAGATGATTTTGAAAAGGTTCGTTCTGAGATTGAATAGGCTAAAAATATTGTGATTGGTACGCCTGTTTACTGGTCCGATATGACGGGGCTATTGAAAACGTTTATTGATCGACACGAGACGGTGGATACAAGATATGATGGGAAAAATGTGAAGATTATTGTTCAAGGTTCTAGCCCCACGGAAGGGGAAATCGCAGCCATTTCGCATGTGTTAGAGCATTGGACGGAACGGTTTAGTATGGAATATAAAGGAGTAATCAAATAGCAAAAATAGTAAACCTACCTGGTATTAAAAGACGACCAAGCAAGGCAATATGAAAAATTGGAGTGAATGATACAAAGTGAAACAAGAAAAATTCGGCATGGTTTTGCCAATTACATTATTAGCATATTTCTTAATTTTGATGGATAATTCTATTATTTTTACGAGTTCTACGCAAATTGGGCAAAGCTTGCAGATGTCCGCGACCAATTTATCGTGGGTGTCCAATGCATACACATTAACGTTTGGTGGGTTTTTATTATTGAGTGGTCGATTGTCAGATTTACTGGGACGTAAACGAATCTTTTTCATTGGCTTAACCATATTTGGCGTTAGTTCGCTGTTCATCGGTGTATCTCAAAATGCTACGATGATTGCGATGCGAGCTTTACAAGGTGTAGGTAGCTCGATTATTGCGCCTACGACATTAGCTTTAATGATGGACGCGTATACGGGAAACATGCGGCAAAAAGCGATTTCTTATTATGGCGCGATGGCAGGCATTGGGGCGAGTGTGGGGCTGTTAATCGGAGGAGCTCTGACAAGTTGGATTTCATGGCGAGCAGGGTTTTTAATAAATGTCCCTTTCACGATAGCGCTGATTTTCCTTACTTGGAAATATGTCAAAAGTTCTCCAACGAGTAAATCAAAAATCGACTATTTGGGAAGTTTATTATCGATATTAGGATTAGGAGGTTTTATTTTTGGCTTGACGGAAAGGAGTGCTGTCTTAATTGGCATTAGTATTCTTGTTTTAGTTGCTTTTGTTCTGCGGGAACGTGCCATTAAATTTCCTATTTTGCCATTGATGCTTTTCAAAAATCGAATTCGTTCTGGTGCTTACATCGCGCGCTTATTATTTATGATGGCGATGTTGCCGTATTGGTTTTTTGTGCCGCAAGTGATGCAGAGTGAATTTCATTTTTCAGCGTTACAAGCGGGGCTAGGATTTTTTCCGCTGACCATTTTGAATTTTATCGTAGCGATGCAGTTACCGAAGTTGGTCGCTAAATTTGGCAATAATCGTATGTTAATGGTGGGCGAGGTAATCCTATTTATTGGCTTATTGTGGACGGCTTTATCGGATTTGAGTAATGGTTATTGGATTGCGATTGCCCTGCCGATGTCTGTTATTGGTATCGGTCAAGGCTTGATATTAGCGCCAGTAACATCAGCGGGGGTTCATGATGCGCCTAAGGAACTAACTGGTGCTGCTAGTGGATTGACAAATACGATGCATCAAATCGGTGGGCCAATCGGACTTTCCATTATCGTGGCATCAACCGCCAATTTTCATATGGAAGTCGCCTTCATGACGCTGTTTACTCTCCTTGCTGGCATCATTGTGGCGGTTATGATTTTAGGTGGAAGCAGGACGAAGCTAGATTGATTTATTGCTATCAAAGTACCCCAACAAAAAATCACGGAACAGTGTCTCGGATGGCGACATGTTCCGTTTTTTTGTCGTGATAATCCCGACTGACCGCCGCAATTCCTGGTCCATCAACGCAATGCTCCGCGTCTCTTTAAATATCGCACCATCCAAAATCATCTCGGGCAAAATGCTGATTCCGAGCCCCGCACCAACCAATCCCTGAATCGTATGGAAATCGCGGCTTTGAAAAATCGTCTCGAGTTCCAGCCCTTTCATCCGCGCCGTATCTTCCACTAAATGAAACAAATCGAAATCTTGCGGGTACAAAATAAACTTCTCATCCGCCAAATCCACAAGCGAAACCGAATGCTTCTCAGCCAACCGATGTTCACTGGGCACAATCAACTTCAACTTCTCGTCAAAAAAGCGATGTGGCATCATCTCGTCATCCTCTTCCGGAACGGGTGATAAAAATGTCACATCAAGCGCACCAGTCACCAACATCTGCCTCAAATCGCGATTCGAACCTTCCATAAAACGATACGTAATATTCGGGTACTTCTCCCGAAATGCGGAAATCACGGCTGGCAGAACTTTCGTAGCAATCGAGTTCGGCAGTCCAACACGAATTTCGCCAATCGTCGGGTCAGCGTACTCTTCCACAATCGCCTGCGCTTTTTGTAATTCCTGTAAACCAATTTTGGCCTGACGCAAGAAATCCTGACCAACCGCTGTCAACTGCATATTGCGGCCAATCCGGTCGAACAATTTGATTCCTAGCTCTTCCTCAAGTTTTGTTATCTGTCTACTGACGGCAGATTGGGCGACGTGCAAATTTTCCGATGCTTGGGTCATATGTTCGACGCGAGCGACTTCCATAAAGTATTTTAATTGTCTTAGTTCCATAACCTATCTCCAATCTATCTCAAAACGAGATCATTTTATTCTATTATATATATTGTTTCGATAAATGAAAAGGATTAGAATAGACATTACACCAAAACGTTATAAACTAGAAATTAATGGGTAGAATATAGAACGGGATACATAATCATAACTTTAATTATCTGAATAGTAAGGTTAAGGAGGAATTGGGATGAAACAGACGAATATGCCTGAAAAACATGGCTTGTATGATCCAAAAAATGAACATGACGCGTGTGGTATTGGCTTCGTGGCGAATATTAAAGGGCGTTCTTCGCATAAAATTGTCGAGCAAGGAATTCACATGCTTTGTCAGCTGAAACATCGTGGCGGCGAAGTTGGTGGCGATACGGGCGATGGTGCAGGAATTCTTCTGGAAATTTCGGATGATTTCTTCCGCGATGCTTGTTCGAAAATCGATATTGTATTACCTGAAAAGTATCACTATGCAGTTGGAATGTTTAATTTCCCGCAAAATGTCGAGCAACGCAAAATTTTACAGGCGGCGACGGAATGTTTTATTGATCAGGAAGGGCAAGATTTCTTAGGATGGCGGAAATTACCGACAGACGTGTCGAAGGTTGGGCTGGGGGCGCAAAAAACCGAACCGGCTGTGTACCAACTTTTTATTGCGAAAGATGAGGCGCTTGATGAAGAAGCTTTTGAGCGAAAATTGTATTTAATTCGTAAGCAAATCGAGAATTTTGCAGCGGGTGATGCACGGGTGACAGAGACGTTTTATGTACCGAGCTTGTCGACGCGGACCGTTATTTTTAAAGGGATGTTGACGCCAGAGCAAATCAATCAGTATTATTTGGACTTGGCGGACTCGGCTTATACATCGGCTTACGCGCTCGTGCATTCGCGTTTTAGTACGAATACGTTTCCGAGTTGGGAGCGGGCGCACCCGTATCGTTATTTGATTCATAACGGGGAAATTAATACGCAGCGTGGGAATCTGAACTGGATGAAAGCTCGTGAAAAACGTGCGGAGTCGGATTTGTTTGGTGCGGATTTGGCGAAAGTGATGCCTGTAATTGATGAGGACGGAAGTGATTCGGCAACGCTTGATAATGCGCTGGAATTTTTAGTGCAAACGGGGCGTACCTTGCCTCACGCGGCGATGATGTTGATTCCGGAGCCTTGGGATAAAAATAAGGCGATGACAGATCCGAAACGGGCTTTTTATGAGTATCATAGTACGTTGATGGAGCCTTGGGATGGGCCGACGTCGATTTCGTTTACGAACGGGCGCGTGATTGGGACGATTTTGGACCGGAATGGTTTGCGTCCTGCGCGTTATTATGAGACGAAGGACCACACGATTATTTATTCTTCGGAGACAGGCGTTGTACCTGTGGAATCGGAGGAAATAATTCGCAAAGTGACGGTTGGCGCGGGTACGATGTTGCTGATTGATTTGGAAAAAGGTGAGATTATTTCGGATGACGTGATTAAATCGGAGTTGACGACAGAAAAGCCATATCGTGAGTGGCTGGACGCGGAGTTGACGGATATTGGGACGTTGACGGAGCAGGATCGTTTAGAATATATTTCATTGAATAAGAAGGACTGTTTCAAATTGCAACGGGCGTTCGGTTATACGCAGGACGAATTGAGTAAAATCTTGATTCCAATGGTGACGGAGAAGAAAGATCCGATGGGGGCGATGGGTTATGATGCACCGCTTGCTGTACTTTCTTTCCGGCCACAGTTGTTGTTTAACTATTTCAAGCAGTTGTTTGCACAGGTGACGAATCCGCCGATTGATGGGTTGCGTGAGGAGTCAGTTATTTCGACGATGACGCTGCTTGGAAATGAGGGTAATATTTTAAATCCAACGGCTGAAAATGCGAACCGAATCCGTTTAGAGACACCGATTTTATCTCGGAAACAGTATGCTTCGATTGCCTTGCAGAAGAAATTCGCGAAACCGACGGCATTTATTAATGCGTTGTTTAAAGCAGAGGAGAAAGAGAATTTGGCGGAAGTGCTAGATCGTCTTTTTGCGGAGGCTGATGCGAAAATTGAGGCTGGTGCAGAATTGCTTGTAATCACAGATGACGGAACAAATGACGAGTTTATCGGGATTCCAGCGTTACTTATAACGAGCGGTCTGCATCATCATTTGGTGAAACGTGGCACGCGGATGAAGGTGAGTTTGATTGTAAAAACGGCGGAGGCTCGTGACGTGCATCATTGTGCGATGCTGGTTGGCTACGGTGCGGACGCGATTTTCCCATACTTGGCGATCGATGTGTTTACGAACCTGATTAAAGATGGTCGGATTAAAGGTTTTACGGTCGATGAGGCCGAGTCGCGCTATATTGAGGCAATTACGGATGGTATTTTGAAAGTGATGTCGAAAATTGGTATTTCTACCGTGCAAAGTTATCGGGGTGCGCAGATTTTTGAAGCAATTGGGATTGGCAACGATGTGATTGCTGATTATTTCCCAGGAACGGCGTCGCAGCTTGGCGGTATTCCCTTGGAAGTGATTGCCCAGGAGTCTTGGTTGCGTCACCGCGAAGCATTTCATGATATCGGTTTCCAAGAATTCACGCTGAATACGGGCGGCGAATATCAATGGCGTTCAAACGGTGAATATCATGTGTTCAACCCGCTCGCGATTCATTCATTGCAACAGGCGACGCGCGAAAATAATCGCGAAACGTATGATTTATATTCGGACTTAATGCAAAATCAAAATAATGCGTTCCTTCGAGGCCTGCTAACGTTTAACTCGCATGGACGCAAGCCAATTCCCATCGAGGAAGTTGAACCTGCCGAAGCGATTTTCAAACGTTTCAAATCAGGCGCTATGTCTTATGGATCTATCAGTCAAGAGGCGCACGAGGCACTGGCGATTGCGATGAACCGGATTGGCGGTAAAAGTAACAGTGGTGAAGGCGGAGAAAATCCAGACCGTTTTCTTCCGGATTCAAACGGTGATTGGCGCCGTAGTGCGATTAAGCAAGTTGCATCTGGTCGCTTTGGCGTAACGAGTCACTATTTGGTAAACGCTGATGAACTACAAATCAAGATGGCACAGGGCGCAAAACCAGGTGAGGGCGGTCATTTGCCTGGTGAAAAAGTGTACCCGTGGATTTCGAAAACCCGTGGATCAACGACAGGTGTTGGGCTCATATCGCCACCACCGCATCATGATATTTATTCCATCGAGGATTTATCTCAACTTATTTTTGACTTGAAAAATGCTAATAAAGACGCGCGGATTAATGTTAAACTCGTTTCAAAAACAGGAATTGGCACGATTGCAGCGGGTGTTGCAAAAGGCTTTGCTGACGTTATCTTAGTTAGCGGATACGAAGGCGGAACCGGAGCAGCTGCGCGAAGCAGTATTCGTCATACAGGTGTTCCATGGGAAATCGGTTTGGCGGAAACACATCAAACACTGCTTTTAAATGGGTTACGTAATCAGGTTGTCGTAGAAACAGACGGTAAACTGATGACTGGAAAAGATGTGCTCGTTGCGGCAATGCTTGGAGCGGAAGAATACGGTTTTGCAACGGCACCACTTGTGACACTTGGTTGCGTGATGATGCGCGTATGTCATATGGATACGTGTCCCGTTGGAGTCGCAACACAGAACCCAGAACTTCGCAAAAAATTCGGAGGTTCCGCAGATTATGTGGTGAACTTCTTCAACTTCATTGTTGCCGAGATGCGCGAAACGATGGCTGAACTTGGCTTCCGTAGTCTCGAAGAAATCATTGGGCACAAAGAATATTTGGAAACCCATGAGCGCAAAGAATCGCATTGGAAAGCGAAACATCTTGATTTTTCCAATATGCTTTACATGGATGACTTTTACAAAAATCAAGTCCAATTCTGCACGAAAGAACAGGATCATAAAATCGACCAAACGCTGGACATGCGAGAGTTGCAAGCCGTTGTGGCACCTGCGATTGAACGTGGTGAGAAAGTCACTGGTCGTTTCCCTGTTCGCAATGTTGACCGCGCAATCGGCACAATTACCGGTTCTTACATCAGCAAGAAATATGGCGCGGCGGGACTCCCAGAAGATACGATTGACCTCACTTTTACGGGGGCGGCTGGTCAAAGCTTTGGCGCCTTCGCTCCCAAAGGGATGACGCTACGTATTGAAGGTGATGCGAACGATTACTTTGGAAAAGGTCTATCTGGCGCGAAACTTATCGTATCACCAGATGCTAAGACACCGATTAACGCGCATGATTCCGCGATTGTCGGAAACGTAACGCTTTATGGCGCAACAGATGGTGAAGCATACATTAACGGAAAAGCCGGCGCCCGTTTTGCTGTCCGTAACAGTGGTGCAGACGTAGTTGTTGAAGGAATTGGCGATAACGGTTGCGAATATATGACCGGTGGAACGGTGGTTGTTCTAGGCGAAACCGGAGAGAATTTTGCGGCAGGAATGTCCGGCGGTGTTGCTTACGTTTATGCCCCAAACCAAGCCAATTTCACCACAAAAGTGAATCCAGAACTTGTGACGTGTCGAGAGATTACGACGCCGCGCGAGGAACGGAAACTACGCGAATTGGTAGAAAATCATGTCCGCTATACCGACAGTGAATACGCCCGCAAGTTACTGGCAAACTGGGAACGCGAACTTGCTAACTTTGTTTACGTCATTCCGAATGAATTTGAAATCATGCTTACTCGGATTGAAAAATTACAAAGTGAAGGCCAAACGCACGACGCTGCAGAGTTACAGGCCTTTTATGAGCATAAAGACGGACTATTAGTGGAAGTTACTAAATAGGAAAGTAGCTGAACAGTGAAAAGCTGAATCCGCTCGTTCAGCTCTGAAAAAAGATGGAGCGGCCGAGATGAACGAATGCTCCTTTCGGTCGCACTCATATTGAGGTTCTAAGAAAATAAAATACTTTTCTAAGAACCTCAACAAATTTTCGAAGAGCTAGCGGATGAAGCTAGACTATGAACACTTGAAAGAGGCGAATAGCTCAGAATAATTTCAAAACAAGGAGTTGAATGCAATGGGAAAACCAACTGGATTTATCGATTATGACCGAATTCCAAGTCCTGTGCGCGATCCACTAACACGGACGCGTGACTGGAACGAATACAATTTGCCAATGCCTGTTGTCGATTTACAGATTCAAGCCGCGCGTTGCATGGACTGTGGTGTACCATTTTGCCATACAGGAGAAGAAATTAAAAACGGTGTATCGGGCTGTCCGTTGCATAACCTAATTCCGGAGTGGAACGACGCTGTGTATCGCGGAGAATGGCGCGAAGCCCTGGATCTTCTTCTAAAGACGAATAATTTTCCAGAGTTCACCGGCCGTGTTTGCCCAGCACCATGCGAAGGCTCCTGTACAGTCGCGATTTCCGAGCCTGCGGTTGGCATAAAATCCATCGAAAAAGCGATTATCGACCGCGGTTTTGAAGAAGGCTGGATTAAAGCTCAGCCACCGCAAAAAAGAACTGGAAAACGCATTGCAATCATCGGTTCCGGCCCAGCAGGACTTGCATGTGCAGATCAACTAAACAAAGCTGGCCATAATGTTACTATTTTCGAAAAAAGCGATCGAATTGGCGGCTTGCTCATGTACGGCATCCCAACGATGAAACTCGAAAAAGATTCAATTAACCGCCGCGTCAACTTGATGGCCGAAGAAGGCATCGAGTTTGTAACCAATGTCGAAGCCGGAAAAGATATCACAATGGCACAATTGAAACAAGAGTACGATTCGATCGTGTTAGCTACCGGTGCCGGAAATGCTAGAGATGTCAAGCTTCCAGGCCGTGACGCAAAAGGAATTCATTTTGCAGTCGATTACCTCACACAAAGCATTAAAGATAACCTTGACAATAAAGGTGTGCAAACATTGTCCGCAGAAGGCAAAAACGTCATCGTTATCGGAGGCGGAGACACAGGAGCTGATTGCGTCGCGACAGCTTTACGACAAGGCGCAAAAAGCATCTACCAATTTGGCTTACGCGATAAGCTACCAGACATGCGCGCCGTTCAAAACCCGTGGCCACAATTTCCGAAAGTATTCCAAATGGACTACGCTCATAGCGAAGCAGAAGCAGTATATGGTGAGGATCCACGTCACTATTTAGTGAGTTCCACGGAATTTATCAAAAACGAAAGAGGGGAACTTACCGGATTGCGCACTATCGATGTTGACCGAGTAGACGCCAAGCGCAATATCCAAGAAGTTCCCGGTTCCGAGAAAATTTGGGACGCTGATATTGTGCTAATAGCAATTGGATTCGCTGGTGCTACACCATCTATTTTTGAGGATTTCCAAGTAGGCAAAACAAAAAGCCACACGATTGAAGCAGCAAAAGGTTTTTACCGTACCGACGTAGAAGGTATCTTTGCATGCGGCGACGCAAGATATGGTCAGAGCTTGGTAGTAACGGCGATTAACGAAGGACGTGAAGCCGCTCGCGAAGTCGATTTTTACCTCATGGGTGAGACATTTTTACCATAAACAATAAAAAAGGCTCAAAAATCTGTCGACCACCAGTAGTGTAAAAATTACGGGACATCGACAGATTTTCTTTATTGACTGGTATGACAGGTATGAAGGTGATTTTGAACGGAATCGATGTAAGGTTAGGCAACTGAAAAAGCAAACTTTGCTATCGGTCGACAGATTTGGGCTCTTGAGGTATTATGGGAGTAAGGCTGAAAAAGCACGGGTTTTTATCTAAGTAATGTGAAATGTAAATAGGGGTTATAGATGAGAATCCAGAGATGCCCCCTTCGTTTTTATCTAAGTAATGTGAAATGTAAATAGCGACATACCAGTTATAGCTCCTACAGAGTTTGATGTTTTTATCTAAGTAATGTGAAATGTAAATTCATTTCTTAATACAAATTCATCTATGCTAAGCCATCGTTTTTATCTAAGTAATGTGAAATGTAAATTTGTCCATATGTGATATAATGGTCACGAGGTTTGGGTTTTTATCTAAGTAATGTGAAATGTAAATAAGAAAATCAAGAAAGTGCTCTAAAAGACATTTTGTTTTTATCTAAGTAATGTGAAATGTAAATTCAGCATAAGGAGGAATAATAGATGTCAAAGTTTAAGTTTTTATCTAAGTAATGTGAAATGTAAATTCATTTCCTGAATCATTTTTTCTTTTACTGCCTCTGTTTTTATCTAAGTAATGTGAAATGTAAATCCGTTCCCGTTTATTTCTTTTGATAATTGTGTACAAGTTTTTATCTAAGTAATGTGAAATGTAAATAAGAAATCAAATGTGCTATTTTGGAAACGGACAATGGTTTTTATCTAAGTAATGTGAAATGTAAATGATTGTCGTCATACTTCGAAAGTTCTTCGATTAGTTGTTTTTATCTAAGTAATGTGAAATGTAAATATGGGTTGGACAAAATACAGTTAAACTCCCATTATTGTTTTTATCTAAGTAATGTGAAATGTAAATAGTACTCTTGTATTTTCTTTTTGGCTCTTTCTACAGTTTTTATCTAAGTAATGTGAAATGTAAATCGAAATTTCTAAACACAACTGATTTTCACTTTCAAGTTTTTATCTAAGTAATGTGAAATGTAAATTTTACCAGAAAGGTGTAGGCGGTATGAATGAGGGGGCGTTTTTATCTAAGTAATGTGAAATGTAAATTACAGACAGCGAGATAGCAAACAGGTGGGGTGTTACCGTTTTTATCTAAGTAATGTGAAATGTAAATAGTTGTCAATCAGTACTACAAAGCTGAGAACTGCGTTTTTATCTAAGTAATGTGAAATGTAAATCAAAAGAATTTCGGAAGGCTTGGCGCTACAATTGTAGGTTTTTATCTAAGTAATGTGAAATGTAAATTGGGAAGCTTCGTAACAGGAAGTAAGGAGCCATCTTGTTTTTATCTAAGTAATGTGAAATGTAAATCATAAGTACACATACTGCTGGAATTGCGAAAAACGACTGTTTTTATCTAAGTAATGTGAAATGTAAATAGTTTTTCAACGCATAGCTCGGTTCGTTTTCATTCGTTTTTATCTAAGTAATGTGAAATGTAAATATTCATGTCACTGGGACACGTATGTTTCTTTGATGTGTTTTTATCTAACAAGCTGAAACACAAAGAAATTATTACCATAAAAACAGCTCAAAAAAACTTTTAGTTGCGTTTCCCCTTAGTATTGTGTAATCTGAATAAGGAAGCTTTGTGGCAGATAGAGGCGTGATGTTCCGAATTCCAAAGAAGCAATTTATAAAGGTGGGATCGATATGAAAAAAGAAAAACCAGTATGAACGAATCTATTTACAATGATGATATATAAAGTAGCACTAGTCTTTCTCGGAATCATTTCGTGCATCATTTATGTCTTTGCTAAAAAGAAAGATTAATTAGAAAAAATATCCAATCCGCTGTTATGCACGTAACCTCGAAGTTATTTGTGTCACGGTGGATTTTTTTATGTATAAGTAGTATTTATAATTGACTTGGAGTCCACTTCATGGTTTAAACTTTACCTATTAGCCAAAAATAGGAGGGATTACAGTTGTCTACCAGTAAAAAAGAGTGGGTAAATCGCAATCAGTTATTTCTGAACGGGAAATCTAGATTAAAAGAAACAGATTCTGAACTCAGCGCACTTTTCAATCATTTTGTGTTTGATGAAGTCTTGCAATATACGCAATTTACAATCAAACAACGAATGAAAGTGACGCTCGCTACTTTAATCACAATGCAGTGCGTGAACGAATTCAAAATAATGCTAAACGCGGCTTTTGACATTGGCGTGACTCCAATTGAGGCAAAAGAAATCGTCTATCAGACTGTGCGATATATCGGACTTAGAAAAGTATTTGATTTTTCACAAGTAACGAATGATGTTCTGATAAAAAGAGGGATATGAATAAGCACATATCGCAATAAAACTATTATTAAAAGGAGCATACAAATGAAAAAAACACTTTATCTCATGCGTCACGGTCAAACATTATTTAATGTAAGAAAAAAAATACAAGGTTTTTGCGATGCGCCATTGACGGAATCAGGCATTAACCAAGCGAAAATAGCGAGCGAATATTTCCAGGAGAATGGGATTGTTTTTGATCAGGCCTATAGTTCCATGTCGGAACGAGCTTGCGACACGTTAGAATTAATCACTGACATGGATTACAAACGCCTAAAAGGGCTGAAAGAATGGAATTTTGGAACATTCGAAGGTGAAAGTGAAGACTTGAATCCGCCGTTACCGTATGGAGATTTTTTTGCAGGATTCGGAGGAGAGCGAGAAATGGATTTTCGCGTGCGGCTTGTTGAGACAATGGAATCAATGATGAACCAAGAAAATCACAATACTGTTTTGGCAGTTTCTCACGGTGCTGCTTGTGCTCAGTTCGCCCGAAATTGGGAAAATCGTAGTGAAATCGGAAAAATCACCGGTTTGAAAAACTGCTGCATCTTGAAATTCGAATACGAAAATGGTGAATTCACGCTCGTCAGCTTTATAAATCACGATTTTGCAAAAGCCTAGCCAATCTCTTCGCAAATTTTCCGGTTTTCAGCTATACTTAAACAGGAGAAACATATGAAGAAGGGAAGTTTTGTTATGAAGCTTGGTATTATGGGAACGAATTGGATTACAGATGCCTTTGTAGAAGGCGCGATTAACTCAGGAGAATGGGAACTAAATGCGGTTTATTCACGTACATTGGAAAAAGCATATGCCTTTGGTGAAAAATATAAAGTTGCGAATTATTTTGATGATGTTGAAAAGATGGCGAGTTCAGACGTTATCGATGCGGTTTATATTGCGTCACCAAACGCGATGCACTACGAACACGCATTACATTTCTTACGTAACAAAAAACATGTCATCGTTGAAAAACCGATTTTTTCAACGGTTGCAGAACTAGAAGATGCGCATAAAGTAGCGAAAGAAAATGGCGTCTATCTTTTCGAAGCTGCTCGCCATATTCAAGAACCTAACTTTAAAATTTTGCAAGATAGCATCCAAAAAGTCGGAAAGCTTCACGGCGCGACACTTGCTTACATGAACTATTCTTCACGTTATGATAACGTACTTGCTGGTGAAGAGCCAAATATTTTCTCGCTGAATTTTTCTGGTGGTTCGTTAGTTGACTTAGGCGTTTACCCAATGTATACGGCAGTTGCGCTATTTGGCGTTCCTGAAAAAGCAACTTATTTTGCGACAAAACTGCGCACAGATGTTGATGGAGGCGGCCCAGTTATTTTTGAATATCCTGATTTCACGGTTACTATTTTGCAAGCAAAAATGTCGCAATCATTCTTACCAAGTGAAATATACGGCGAAAAAGGCACGCTCGTACTCGACCCATTAACAGGCATTAAGAGCATCCAATACGCGGATAACCATACGAAAGAAATCGAGGAATTAGCAATGTCCACCATTCCAAATGACATGGAATTCGAAGCAACCGAATTTGCCAGAATCATCACGGAAAACGACAAATTGGCGTATGAAGACCTAGAAGACTTAAGCAAAGCAGTTTTACAAATCTCAAATGACCTGCGTCACCAAAATGGTATTTGGTACAAAGTCGAAAAATAGCCTCTAACTTAGATAAATCGGCGACAAGCGCTCGATTTGTGTAAAGCGTAATCTTCGTCCTACCTATAGATGGGTTGGGCGTTTTCTTTGCCTAATAGCTTCAAATCAGGGTTTTGTTGATTTTCTGGAAACGTGGTATGATAAGAGTATCGAATTTAGAGGGAAAAAGGAGTTTATTATGACGAGAAAAGAAGTACCTGAGATTTGGGGCGAGCAGTGGGAAGTCCATAAATATGAAACGATGACAGAAATTCAGCAGCACTTGTACGAGCCGATTAAAGAAGGTAAAGATGTCATCGCAGTTTCACCGACAGGAACCGGGAAAACAGTTGCCTATTCCTTACCAGCCATCGAAAAATTAGAAGTCAAACCGCATACACAATGGCTTATTTTAGCACCATCACATGAGTTAGTTATGCAAATTGCAGACGTTGTGCGTTCATGGTTGCCCGCGGGATTGAAAGTCATCGGTATCATCGGGAGTGCCAATATCAAGCGCCAAATCGATAACCTGAAGAAAAAACCACAAGTCATTGTTGGTTCACCTGGTCGCGTTTTGGAACTTATTAAGCAAAAGAAAATCAAGATGCATGAAGTCAAAATGATTACGCTTGATGAATGTGATCAATTGTTGATTCGTGAAAATGTTCCAACTGTGCTCGAAATCGTGAATAGTGCTATGCGTGATCGTCAATTAGTAATGGCATCAGCAACGAAATTGGACGATCCAATGATGTTTTACCGCAATAGTGAGATTGAGCCAGTGATGATTGAAGCAAAAGCCGAAGAGAGTAACGCCAATGTGAACCACCTTTATATGGATGTGGAGCAGCCTCGTGACAAAGCTATATTGCTACGTCGAATTTCCAACGTAGAAGGGATGCATGCGCTCGTTTTCGTGAAAGATAAAGTTCGGATGGATATTATTTTGGAGAAATTGCAATATGATGGAGTTGCAGCTGCCGGAATTCATGGTGAAGTGAACAAAGAAAAGCGCAAAAAGTACTTAGCTGCCTTCAAAAAAGCAGAATTGACATATTTAATCGTAACCGATGTAGCAGCGCGCGGTTTGGACATTCCAGACTTACCATTCGTTATTCATTGCGATGTGGCGATGGATGCGAAACAATATACGCACCGCTCTGGTCGAACTGGCCGGATGGGTAAATCAGGTACGGTTCTCTCGTTTGCCAATGAGCGCGAAGCTCGGACATTACGTCAATATTTGAAGGAATTGAACAAAGATCCGATTAAAGTTCGCTATTACGAAGGCGTCTTGACGGATGATTTTGAAAGTAAAGCAAAGCGTAAATAAAAAACCTGTAGAATGAGTCGCATCAACATGAAGTGCCTCATTCTACAGGTTTTATTTATACTCGGAATGGAGGATTGCAAGGAGTCGAGACTTCCACTCTCCTCTATATACCTTGATGAAAATATTAATTAAATTCTGAACCCTGTTTGTTTTTTAAAGTCAAGTCTACCTGATTTTGTGAGATATCTATTAACCCCATATAAGTAGCATTGGATAGGAAAATTTTAGCTTCATCTTTAATTAGATAGTCTATTTTCGGTTTAATTAAATACCATGAGTATTTATTATCGTTTACATCAATCGATGTAGACAGTTCCTTTGAAAATGTATTGTTAGGGGCTATCTCAATATTATCAGACAAAATAGATAGTGCATCAGTTTTAGCGTAGATATCTTTGATAAAAATTGTCGACTCTTTATTATCATTTGCGATGCTTAAAAGGTACTTTGTTACATCACTTTGAATCCCCACAGTATTACCAAATAACGAAAGGTCATCATCAGATGAGTCTAGAACTTCAAATATGAAATTGCCTATACTCACGGTAATAGTTTTTTTTGATGTGACAATTGTTAATTCTTTGATTGGATAGTTTCCCAGGGAGCTGAAACTTATATCAAAATTGAATGAATTTACATTCGTATCTTCATCAAAAACATAATCACCAGTAATATTTGTAAATTCAGCGTTAATCGAGCTATCGTTGAAAGAAATTGATTCAACATCAGCTATGTTAGTATCCCCATATAGAAATGGTATACTTAGTGAAAAAACCTCATCTTTATTTAGTGAAACATAGCCATTCCCTTGCATGAAAATAGGGTTTACTATAGTTTGTTTTTTTCTGCTAGCTAGTTCATCAGTATCACTTTTATTTGCAAAAAATAATGCTGATAGTAGGACTATAGTAAAGATTAAAGCAATGAATATTATTTTTCTATTGCGTCTAGAACTCATTGATATTTAACATAAATATAGGAATCAACTGGAACCGTTGGAGTAACTCTATAGGTTTTTGTTTGATAGCTATACTTGTTTGTGTTTGTTTCATAAAATTTATATTTTGTAGTATCGTCATAAGTGTGTTTTTTGTATTTTACATCAAAAGCTAATTTAGAATTTTTAGAACTGTTAGCTGGAATAGTTGTTCCTATGCTACTCTTTGTAGTTCTAGTATTATTGTAAGAGAAGTTAGCCTTCAACCATTTAAGCCCTGCAGTAGATATATTAGCGCTTACAGAAGATGTTGCTGTAACACTTTTAGAAACTGTATATTTATTTGCTTTTGCCCACGATGTTGTTAGGTAAGAATGAAACTTTCTTTCATATGTTGTGCTACTTTTTGATACCATAGAATGTGAAACGGCACCCATATTTTGTAATTGTGCATTGGCTGGTGTTGCATTCAAAGAAACTGCCATTGTTAGGACCAAGGTGAATGCCACGGAGCCCAAAATTATTTTTTTCATGATAAAATTCCCTCTTTTCTTAATATGTGTTTGTAAAATATTTACTAGCTAGCGGTACTATTATATCATTTTGTAGAAGCATAAGGCAATAGAAATAACGGGTTATTGAAATTTATTTGCTATTTAGGTAATCATAATACAAAGTGTGAACCATCTTTCATACTCTTTGAGGCATGAATCGAATTTTACAACCTGTTGACTTTTTTAGTTTGCCGAATGACCTTTGTTACAGGTATAATAGAAGAATAGAGCTTTTAGTAAGGAGTCGGGGACATGCTTAGTAGAAGAGATGAGGTTTTTAAGCTTCTGAATAATGTAAACGGTAAACTAACAGCGAATGATGTAGCGGAGAAGTTACAGATGGATCGCGCGAATGCGAGTCGTTATTTGAACGAACTGTTTAAAGAGAAACAGATTGAGAAACTTCCAGGCAAGCCAGTTCTTTACCAAGCTTTCAAAAAAGAGGAAGCCAAATCAGGAATTAGTAGTACGAAAACAGCTTTTGATCGGCTCATTGGTTCTGCGCAAAGCTTAAAAGTGAGTATTCAACAGGCAAAAGCAGCGATTCTTTATCCGCCGAATGGTTTACATACATTAATTCTTGGGAAAACAGGTACAGGGAAGTCCTTATTTGCCGAGTGCATGTACAAGTTCGCTCGCGAAGCGGATATGGTTAGAAAGGATGCACCATTCGTTTCGTTTAACTGTGCGGACTATGCACAAAATCCGCAATTGCTTTTCGGTCATATTTTTGGTGTGATTAAAGGAGCATACACGGGTGCAGAACAGACACGCGAGGGCTTGCTTGCAAAAGCAGATGGCGGAATTTTGTTTTTAGATGAGATTCACAGGCTGCCTCCAGAAGGCCAAGAAATGTTGTTCACGTTTATTGATAAAGGTGAGTATCGACCGCTTGGTGAGAGTCAAGCAGTGCATACGGCGGAAGTGCAAATTATTGGGGCAACGACAGAATCACCGGATAATTTTTTATTAGAAACATTCACTAGGCGGATTCCGATGACAATCACGTTGCCACCACTGGCAGAGCGGCAATTAGAAGAACGTTACGAGCTTATCGAATTTTTCTTATCACAGGAAGCGACGCGTTTACATCAAACAATTCGCGTTCATCGCCAAGCTTTGATGGCGTTTTTACTCTATCATGCGAGTGCCAATGTTGGTCAACTGCAACGTGATTTGAAATTAGCATGTGCGAAGGCATTTTTGCATTATAAGACAAAGGCGACGAATTATATTCTTATTGAGCAGGATGATTTGCCAATTTATGTTCAAAAAGGGTTACTTCATTTGAAAGATGAGCCGGAGAAGATGAACCGGTTAATTGATGTGAATAAGACGATTTTTAAATTTTACGATACGAGTGAAGCGAATGATATTGCGATTGAAGATGTGGATGACGTATACCAAGCGATTCAAACAAAAGCTGACCAGTTGATGAAAGAAGGCAAGGACCAGTCAGAGCTTGAAGAAGCGCTTTACGTGGATGTGGATCAATATTTTCATGAGTACATGGGCCAGCTTCCGACGCAGCAATCGGCGAAGGAGATTATTAGTCCGGAAATTTGGCAGCTTACGGATCAAGTATATGCTTTAGCAGAACAGCGCTTGGAACGTAAATACAATGAAAAAATGCGTTTTGCGTTTGCGCTCCACTTACAAAGTACCATCGAGAGGATTCGCGAACAAAAACATATTGTACATCCAGACTTGAATAATGTCCGCAAAAAATACTCGAAAGAATTCCAAGCAGCGATTGATATTTCGGCTCTATTAGAACAATCGCTAGGTATTGAAATTCCTTTTGACGAAATCGGTTTTTTGACGATGTTTTTAACAGAGGAAGTCGTGGAATCGATGTTTACACAAGAAGCGCTAGTCGAGGTTATCGTTATGATGCACGGTCGCTCGGCAGCAACGAGTATGGTTGAAACAGTTCAAGAACTCCTCAATATTGAGTCTGGCACAGCGATGGACATGCCGTTATCAGTCGAAGTAAAAGCGATGTATGAAAAAGTAAAGGCTAAGGTACAACAATTAAATCCGACAAAGGGTGTCTTAATTCTTTCTGATATGGGCTCTCTGACGTCGTTTGGCAATATGCTAACCGAAGAACTTGGCATTCGCACCAAGACGGTTAGCATGGCGAGCACACCAGTTGTATTAGAGGCTATACGCAAAGCTTCGTTGGGGCGCGGATTAGAAGATATATATCAGAGTTGCCAACAACTCTTTGAAAATAAATACAAAGCGCAAATTTTACGAACAAAACCAACGAAAAACGCGGTTATATTTACATGTTTCACAGGAGAAGGTGTAGCAGAACAGTTGCGGTCCCGCGTAGCACCAGTTATCGACGAGTCAAAAGTAGAAATCATCGTCTTACAATTTTTGCATAAAGAAGCTTTCCGTGAACGTATAGACCAAATAATGGAAGAATACAACATACTAGCCATCATGGGCTCCGTCGAGTTTCAGTACCGCGAAATCCCATTTTTCAGCGCCTTAGAGGTATTTTCTGAGGGGGGGATTGACATCGTGAAGCGAATTATCAATGATGAGGTACCATATGACCAGTTAATTTCCTCTCTAGAAGGTAATTTAAAAGAAGTCGAATCTCCAGAACAACTCGTCTACTTCCTACGCAAAATCATTTCGGAGTTGCAAGTTCAGATGAATATAGTGCTTGAACCGGGCGTTGATATTGGGATCATTTTACATCTTGCTTTCCTTGTTGAACGGATGAAACTAGGAGGTGTTGATCGCGAATTCCCGAACATCGACGCATTCACGAAACAGCACATGATTGAAATGCAAATTACGCAACAAATGATGGAAAACGTCAATTTGGAGTATAATATTATTGTCCCTCAGTCAGAAATTGCTTATCTCACGCAAATGATGACAGCAAATAAAGTAATCATGGAAGAAAATTAAACTAACGAGACAAGTGTGTACATAATTTACACACTTGTCTTTTGTTCTTGTGTAAGCTGATGTTTGGCTTTATCACACGCTTTTATCTAATTTTAAAAGTTGGCACGGAACTTGCATTTATAAAAGTGAGGGTTAAGAAATAGCGTTTTAGGGAGGATGAATCGAAGTGAAAACAATCTTGTTAGTTTGTTCCGCGGGTATGTCGACCAGTTTGCTAGTTACCAAGATGGAGAAAGCCGCAGAGGATAGAAATCTCGAAGCTAAGATTTATGCAGTATCAGAAGCGGAGGCACCAGATAATATTGGTAAAATCGATGTGTTATTATTAGGGCCACAAGTCAAATTTTTAGAAAACAAATTCAAGAAAAAGCTAGAACCACTAGGAAAACCCGTTGCAGTCATCAATAGCATCGATTACGGTATGATGAACGGCGAAAAAGTTTTAAATCAAGCACTAACTTTACTTGGGGAATAAGCAGTACATTGCGACTGCTTAAATATAGGAGGGGACAAACGTCTCGTCCAAAATAAAATTATTGGGGGAAATACAAATGAATGGTTTTATCGCATTTATGGAAAAGTACTTTATTCCTTATGCAGCCAAAGTCGGAGGGCAACGTCATTTAGTTGCAATTCGTGATGGTTTCATCACAACAATGCCATTAATGATCTTGGGGTCATTAGGGACGTTAATCAACAGCTTGCCAATTCAGGCTTATCAAGACTTTATGAATAATATTTTTGGTGAGGCATTGTGGAAATCTTTTGGTGTGAATATTTGGAACGGTACATTCGCGATTCTAGCACTTTTAACTGCTTTTACTGTAGCTTATAACCTAGCAAAATCATACGATAAAGATGCTTTATCAAGTGGTGTTGTATCTGTTTCTTCTTTCTTTGCCATTGGTGGATTGAATGGATTGAGTTCATCAGGTTTATTCTTAGCGCTAATTGTATCTTTAATTTCAACAGAGTTATTTATTCGTTTAAGCGGAAATCAAAAACTTATTATTAAAATGCCAGATGGCGTTCCACCAGCTGTATCTAGATCATTTGCTGCACTGTTTCCTGCAATGATAACAATTAGTGTCTTTGCGCTTTTTACAACAATTCTTTTCGGTCTCGGCGTAAAAGATATCGTTGGAGAGTTCTACAAGTTAATTCAAGAACCGTTTATGGGACTTGCGAATACTTTGCCAGCAGCGCTATTCCTAGCATTCATTTCTTCATTCTTATGGTTTTTTGGACTTCACGGTGCAAACATTATCGAGCCATTTATGCAAACAATCAATGCTGATGCAATTGCAAAAAATGTGGATGCTCTTAAACTAGGCTTAGACGCTCCTTATATCGTTAACAAACCTTTCTTTGACTCTTTCGTAAACTTAGGCGGAACTGGTGCAACGATTGCAATCATTATTTCGGTGTTCCTATTTGGTCGCCGCAATAAGCAATATGTAACAGTGTCAGGACTTGCCTCAGCTCCTGGAGTATTCAACATTAACGAACCATTAATGTTTGGTCTACCGATTGTGTTAAATCCAATCCTATTCGTACCTTACATTTTGGCTCCACTAGTGCTTGTAACAATCGCTTACTTTGCGACATCACTAGGCATGGTACCAGCAGCAACAATCGTGACACCTTGGACTACACCACCGATTGTTGGTGGCGTGCTTGCTACACAAAGTTGGACAGGTGGCGTTCTAGCAGCGGTGAATATCGCAGTAGCCGTACTCATCTATGCACCATTCATTAAAGTAGCAGAAATTCAAGAAATTCGTCGCGAAAAAGCAGCAGCAGCCGGCGAACCAACAGAAGATAATTTTTAATATGAAGTGCTGATCACGCCCGTTAGCTTCGACAGAAATTGTTAGGGGGCGCAGAAAAAGTCTTCTTTTGACTTTTGCGAAGGCCACGAAATTTCCGAGGAGCTGGCGTGAGGAGGCCGGACAAAAAAGAAGAGCTGACCACGCCCGTTAGCTCCGACAGAAATTGTTAGGGGGCGCAGAAAAAGTCTTCCTTTGACTTTTGCGAAGGCCACGAAATTTCCGAGGAGCTGGTGTGAGGAAGCCAGATAATATGAAAATCAAATGGATGTAGGGCAGATGGATTACATGTTCACTTTGTTCACATGCATATTGAGGCTCTAAGTAAGCAGAGTACGCTTTCTAAGAGCCACAACAACTAAAGGATGTGGAACTGAATGGAAGAATTAGAACTAACGATTATGAACCTAATTATGTTTGGTGGTAACGCAAAAAGCGATGCCATGTTAGCGATTGATGCAGCTAAAAAAGGTGATTTTGCTTTAGCGGACGAACAAATCCAAAAAGCAGAACAATCATTGCTCGAAGCGCATCATTCTCAAACAAAACTAATTCAAGGCGAAGCACGCGGTGAAAAAGCAGAAGTATCTTTACTTCTAGTTCACGCACAAGATCACTTGATGAATGCTATTACATTTAAAGATTTAGCAATCGAGATTGTAGAATTATATCGCGTTAAGTAACTATAAAAATGGGGATGAGGAATTTTCCTCATCCCCATTTTAACTATTGATAAGAGAGGAAGTTTACTTATTATGAGAAAATTAGGTATTTCAGTATTCCCACAACATGCCCCATTGGAGGATTCATTAAACTACATCGAAACTGCTGCAAAGTATGGTTTTAGCCGCATTTTCACATGTTTAATCTCAGCAAATGACGAAGAAGAGTTTGCAAAACTAGAAACAATTTGTCAAACAGCGAATAAATTAGGTTACGAAGTTATTGCTGATGTCGATCCGGGTGTTTTTGCTTCACTAAATTTGACGTATCAGGACTTAGGCCGCTTTAAAGAATTAGGATTATCCGGTTTGCGTTTAGATTTAGGTTTTTCTGGTGCAGAAGAAGCGGCGATGTCGTTTGATGATAATGATTTACAAATTGAGCTTAATATTTCTAACGGCACGAAATATGTTGATAATATTTTGTCGTACCAAGCGAATACAGCAAATATTATTGGTTGTCATAATTTTTATCCACGTCGTTATACAGCGCTTTCTCGTGAGCATTTCCTTCGTACAAGCGCCCAATTCAAAAAATTCAACTTGCGCACTGCAGCTTTCGTTTCGTCTAACGCAGGTAAATTTGGACCGTGGTTTGTCGTTGATGGTGGCCTTCCAACGTTAGAGGAGCATCGTGGCATGTCGATTACAGTACAAGCAAAAGATTTATGGAACACCGGGTTAATCGATGATGTTATTATCGGCAATATGTACGCGTCAGAAGAAGAGTTAAAAGCACTTGGTGAACTAAATCGCAATGAGTTAGAACTTGCTGTGACATTTGTTGACGGCGCGACACCAGTCGAAAAAGAAATCGTAACAACGCAAAAACATTTCAATCGCGGTGATGCTTCTGAGTACGTATTGCGCTCGACAATGACACGTGTAAACTTCAAACAACACGAGTTCCCAGCACATGACACAGACACAATCGAACTTGGTGATGTTACTATCGATAACAATGGCTACGAACGCTACAAAGGCGAAATGCAGGTGGCTCTGCGTGAAATGGAGAACTCGGGTAACACAAATATCGTTGGGCGCGTTATCCCAGAAGAGCGTTACTTATTAAAAACAATCCAACCATGGCAACACTTCCGTTTGAAAGAACATAAGTAAAGTAGTGAATACAAGAGTCTGGGGCATAACCGAAATAAATCGGCGACAAGCGCTCGCATTGTTGGGACTGTTCGGGTAATGAGTTACAGTCCCAATATGCCTATGAGCATCACGAATAGGCGTTCTTTCAGGATATTTAGAATAAGGATGGAGAACAATCGAGCGGTTCTGCTACACAAGAGCAGTTTCGCTTAACTTCTTGCATGGTCGAGGAAACTACCCTCTCCCTGCTTTCAGTCATCACGTACAGTCGTACGCTCCGCTTCCGGTTTCCACCAAATCCCCAGAATACAAACGCTTTCGCTCGATTTGTGTAAAGCTTAATCTTCGTCTTACCCAAAATAATGGGCGAGGCGATTTTTTCGTATTAGGAGTTTTGTCTCGGCCTCTTGTATTTTTTTGTTTGCAGTTAATCTGCCTGCCCTGTATAATCGGACGTGAAGTAAGACAAGAGGGGTGCGATGAATGAAGAAAATTTGGGGTATTTTTATACTCGATTGGCGACGACTTTTTAAAGCTCCGATTGCGTTAATGTTGGTGCTTGCGCTTGTCATTTTGCCATCACTGTATGCCTGGTTTAATATTGAAGCACTCTGGGATCCTTATTCGAATACATCTGGTATTAAGGTGGCGGTTGTGATTGAAGACAAAGGTGCCGAAATTACAGTGCCAGGTAAAAGTCCGCAAAAAGTCAATATTGGTACACAGCTCAAAAAACAACTGAAAGAAAATGACTCACTAGGTTGGACTTTTATGAGCGAAGATAAGGCACGTGAGGGCGTGAAGAAAGGTGATTATTACGCCGCAATTATTATTCCCGCCGATTTCTCAAAAGATATTGTCTCGGTCGTGGGCGGTAATCCGACGAAACCAACAATTAACTATATGGTGAATGAGAAAATAAATGCGATTGCGCCAAAAATAACCGACAAAGGTGCATCAACCATCGTAGACCAAATCAGCTCGGAATTCGTCGATAAAGTCAGCAGCTCGGTTCTTTCAGAGCTCAATAAAGCCGGCATCGATTTGGAAAATGAGTTGCCAACTTTGCGACATATTAAAGATAAAGTTTTTCAAGTGAAGGCGAGTATGCCACAAATTATTGAAATGGGTAAGCAAGCGGTTATTTTGGAAGGCAGGCTACCAGACTTAAAAGCAAAGGCGAACCAAGTAGTTGAGCTTAATAAGAGTATGCCTCAAATAAATGCTGCGGCACAAGACCTGTTACGAATCGAATCACAGTTACCGCAACTTGATAAACTCGGCGAAGATATCTTGACATTGCAGAAGAAAATCCCTGAAATTCAGCAAATTGCAACGGACGTAAAGGCAGTTAACGCCAATTTTGGAACGATTCAAAAGACGGTAAATGACGCAATTTCTGAATCCACCAAGGCACTAAGCATTATTTCCAGTGCAGAAAAAGCGCTACCCACTGTAAAAAAAATAGCGGACGACGGTTCCAAATATGCAGACAAGGTAGCCGGTTTTACGAAACAAGTGGATCAATCTTTCCAAACGGTAGCTCCGGCAATCAAACAAAACCTTATTTTGCTACAACAAGTCACAAATAATGTTTATGAGCTAACGGAAGCGCTAAAAAATGGTGCTATCGATTCAGATAAAGTCGTTACGGTAATCGACCAAATCGATACGCAATTAACGAGCGCGAGTAACATGCTGACGAAACAAATAGAGTTGCTAAGCTCGCTGAATGAAACCTTACCAAACAGACCACTCACAGGCTTTATCAGTAATTTAACGGCAATGAAACAAGACTTAGCGAAGCAACAGCAAACATTGGCACAAATCAAAAAAATTATCCAAGCCGGTGAAGAACCAAGCCAAGTACTGCTCAATCAACTTAACGCAGAAGCTAAGAAAGTTAGTGATGACTTAACAATAATCATCAGTAAATACGACGCTAAAATCGTGCCAACAATCAATACCGCGCTAAAAGAAATCAGCACAGACCTCGCTAAAAGTAGTGCTTTACTAGATGGCGCTAAAGACAAACTGCCAGAAATCACATCAATTCTTCAAACTGCGAATCAAACTTTAGTAACAAGCCAAACGTATTTAAAAGAATTCCAACAACGATTACCAGAATTACAGCAAACATTGGCCGATGCAACGACATTTATCGATACGAAACTAGATACTGTCATTAGCGGTATCAACACAGCTGCAGCGTTTTACAAGTCCGAATATCCTGATGTAAAAGCTAAAATTCACAAAGCAGGCGACTTCGTGCGAAATGACTTGCCATCACTGGAATCTGAAATAAACAATGCGGCTAAACTGATACAACAGAAGTTTCCTGAATTTGCAAAAGCCGTCCAAACGGCCGCCAACTTATCAAGGACGGAGTTACCTCAATTTGAACAAGCCATCAATAAAGCTACATCACGAATCAATGAATTTGATCAAAATTATGATATGCAACAAATTATCGCGTTCTTAAGAAATGATGTCAAAAAAGACAGCGATTTTATAGCACATCCGATTCAATTAAAGGAAACGAAGTACTATCCAATTCCTAATTACGGTTCGGCCAGTTCGCCATTTTATACAGCGCTTTGTCTATGGGTAGGAGCATTACTTCTCATTTCATTACTTCGCGTTGATGTTGAAGTACCGCGTGGAATTTTTAACCACCACCACGTTTATTTTGGTAGGTTGCTTACATTCCTATCTATTGGTCTTGCGCAAGCCCTCGTTGTGACGCTCGGTAACATTTTCTTGCTCGGAGTATCTATCGCAAGTCCAGTTTACCACGTTCTTTTCAGCATGTTTATTAGCGTCGTTTTCATGATTATCGTATACACACTTGTTTCGCTGTTCAACAATGTTGGTAAAGGGATGGCGATCATCCTGCTTGTCCTGCAAATTTCAGGAGCCGGAGGGAACTTCCCAATTCAAGTATCACCGCCATTTTTTCAAGTAATTTACCCATTCTTACCATTCACATACGCGGTTGGTCTCATTCGTGAAAGCGTCGGTGGTATCTACTGGCAAAATGCAACCCATGATATTTTGATGCTTACAATGTTTGGCATCCTGTTCATTCTCCTAGGAATACTACTCAAAAAACCATTAGATAAAATCATTCCAGGACTGTCTGCAAAAGCTAAAAAAAGTAAATTAATTCACTGAGAATAAGTGCAAAAAAAGATCTGGCAAAAAACCAGATCTTTTTTTAGATTATTATCATCGTTCATCGACACAAAAGAAATTTATTTGTAACATTAAAGTAAAAAAAGAAAAATAAATCTTTATTTTTGACATAAAAAACGTTATACTGAAATAGTATATAAAAGTTGAATCTTTTGATATATACAGTAATATAGTTAACATCAAACGGTATGTAAAGTGATAATATCCTATATTTCAAATAAAAATGTCCTGAGAGGGAATCGAACCCACGGCCTACAGCTTAGGAGGCTGTCGCTCTATCCTACTGAGCTATCAGGACACGATTGATTGAATCAACTTTATCATTTTAACATAAAACAGAGGCGGGGAGCAATCTGTTTGTAAAAATCAAGAGAGAGGAAGGAACAGATTGAAGAAATTGATACCAGTATTTATGGGAATATTACTTCTAGTCGGGTTAGCGGCATGTGGCAAGGAAGGCATAGACAAAGCTCTGAGCGATAAATCATTGACTATGATACAAAAGGTAAAAACAGATTTAAAAGACTATCAGTTAGCGTATGTGAAGGATGACGATGATAGGACCGGCTTTCTTGAATACTACAAAGATTCGAACAAACAGGATATCTCAAATATACAACTGGACTCCGCACTTAAAAAACAAGATTCCAAAGTGAAAATCAACCTTATGAATGGTCTAGATGGTCTGATTGCTATGGTTGAAATTAGTGATACAAAACTTGCAAAAGAGGCAACAGAACTCGTTTTGTTGGATAGTAATAAAGAAGTTGATGAAGCAATTGGCGTCTCTTTAACAAATAGAAGCGAGGTAAAGGATGGAAAAACAGTCGCTATTGTCGCAATTCCGTCCGTTGATGCCAAAACAGCAAGCGGCTTAAAACGCATTGAGTTACGCAATGATTCCAATGAGAGTGTTTACCAAAATGACTTAGATTCGAGTAAAATAAAAGCACAAGCACCATCCGAGCGAGCGAAAAAAAATGCCTTTTTCCCAAAAGTTAATAAATATATAGCTGACAAAGGTTGGAAAGTAATCAGTAGCGCAACACAAAAAAAGCAAATCTACACGGCAATTTTACGAGATAAAGACGGTTCTTATCACTTAGCTGAATTCACATATCCAAATAATAAGCTAGTTGTCAAAGAGACATCCAAAAATAACAATCCACAATCAGATGATGACCTGTCTTTACTACAATTACAAGGCAATAAAAATCAGTATGTCGGCGTTGTAGCAGAATTGGAAACGATTCTCAGCAAAGGCACGACAGTCGCTTTAAAAGCAACTGACGATAAGGAATATACACAACCATTACACACCGGCTACAATGACAAAAATGCTTTAATCCAGCTTACAAAAAAAACAGAAATGACAATGGACACAATTTCTACAGTAACTATCAAAGACAATAATGGCGATGAGCTGTATACAATGGAACTCAAATAAATAAAAGGTTGGCCTGAGGTTTGCTAAAATTCCTCTTGTCAGCCTTTTCTATAGGGGGGAAATATAAGGCAATGCGACCTAATTCACATATCTGTTTGATAATCTTCTTTTGTATAATTAGAAACGTAATTGAGACCAACATTCTATCACGATTTGCATCGGATTAATAAGGGTAATGAAGAAAGAAAAAGATGTAACATCGGTGCAAGATAACCTCTCAATTTATTAAAAAGGAGTAAGAAAATGGGGAATTCACTGGTAAACAAGAAGCAGGGTTATTTAATTATACTCAGCGCTATATTAGTAGGCGTAGCGTATCAAATGCTACCTTTAACAATGTTGCAAACAGATTACTTGGAAATCATCAGTGCATTTTTCAATGGATGTATCATGCTTATTGTACTCTACATTCTACTTAAGGCAGAATTTTTAGATTGGTTTCAGCATTTTAGCGTAAAGTGGTTGCTGATAGGTATTCCATTTTTAGTAGTTGTCGGAACTGTTGCGGGTAGCCTTTGGTCAGCGATTGCTGGAGGAGTAACCGAGAATGATGTGAATAGCGTTCTGAGCTGGGGGTACGTCATTAAAAATGTTTTATTCATGCTATTAGGTGAGGAATTGCTATCTATTGGCATTTTATACGCCGCTTGGAAAAAATTGAACTGGAAATTCTGGCAAGCAACTCTTTTATGCTCAATCCTATTCGCTCTATGGCATCTGCCATCATATGATTATAATCTATTGCAGTGCTTAGTAACGATTATTCCGAGTCGGATGGTTCTCAATTACTTATTTAAAAAGAGTAACTCTATTTGGGTTACATGGATTGTCCATATCGCTTTTGATCTTATCACTTTTCTACCAATCTTATTAAAATAAAAACCCAAGAAAAACAAGTCGATTTAGGCTTGTTTTTCTTGGGTTTAGTGTTAATTAATTTTTTTGGATACTTTGTCAATGTACTCAAGCGACATACCAGTTCCAATAGCCACGGACTCTAAAGGGCTCGGTGCCATATGTACAGGAACATCGATTTGATGAACAAGCCATTCTTGGAACCCATGTATTAGAGAACCACCACCAGTTAAAACGATACCACGATCAACAATATCACCGCTTAACTCAGCTGGGCATTGCTCTAATGTGACACGAACTGCTTCTAAGATACGTCCTAATGTCTCTTCTAATGCTTTTTGAATTTCGGTAGACGTGATGGTGAGAGTCATTGGTAAACCCGTCAGCAAATCGCGGCCGCGAACATCTAGTGTTGCCTGAGTATGTGGAATTGGCGCGTAACCAAGCTCCATTTTGATGCGTTCGGCCGTTGCTTCCCCAACAAGAAGATTATAATTTTTGCGGATATGTTGGATAATTTCATCGTCCATATGGTCGCCACCAGTTCTCACAGATGTACTCGTTACGATACCTCCATAGGAGATGATGGCAATTTCACTCGTTCCACCGCCGATATCGACAATGACATTCGCAATCGGTTCATCGACTGGTAGATCTGCGCCAATCGCTGCTGCAACAGGTTCTTCGATAAGCGTGACATCTTTTGCGCCCATTGACTTCACTGCATCACTGATTGCTCGGCGTTCCACAGAAGTCGCTCCAGTTGGCACACATACGACAACATTTGGCCGTTTCACCGAACTACCAACAATTCCTGTGACCCGACGCATAATCTCGCGTAATAGACCAGTTGTGATATCAAAATCAGCAATGACACCATCTTTTAATGGACGAACAGCAATAATATTTGTAGGGGTCTTCCCAATCATTTCTTTTGCTTCTTGACCAATGGCAAGCACGGACTTGGTGTGAATATCCATGGCGACTACAGAAGGTTCATTCAAAATAATTCCATTTGACTTATTGTACACTAGTATGTTTGCGGTACCAAGGTCGATACCAATCGTTGTATTACCAAACATTTTTTACCCTCCATATTTCCTTTTTCATGCTTTTATCGGCACAGTCTCTAGTATAAAGTAGTTTTTCAATCATAGGGGCTTATAAAGATAATGATATAAAAAGGTAATATAGGAATCGCATAGGAATCGGCTTTCACTCAGAAAACGTAAATCGCATGTAAAGATTTTAATGAAAATCCAGTATTTCACTCAAGAGAAAAATGGTAACTTGAGTCGTGACGTTGTTAGTTCAAAATCACCTGAGAGTGCACGTTGACTGTAATAATGAATTCGACCAGTTCCAATAGCTATGGATTCTAAAGGATTGGGATCGAGAATAACTGGAAAATCAACTTGTTTTGTTAACCATTCTTTGAAACCATTTAGTTGTGACGCACCCCCTGTAAAAATAATACCTTGATCCATAATATCACCGCTTAGTTCAGCAGGTGATTGCTCTACCATAGCGTGAACCATTTTAATGATTTTGGCTAAAAACTCTGTAAATATCGGCTGGACCTCAGTGGAGGATACTTTTATGATTGTTGGCAGTCCGGTCAATAGGCTACGGCCGCGAACTTCCATAGATTTCAAAATATGAGGACCTGGTGCGTAACCGATTCTCTGTTTCAATTTTTCGGCAGTTAAATTACCGATTAATAAGTTGTGTTCGTCACGAAAGTATTGAATTATATCGGCGTCAAGAGAATCACCAGCAGAACGAACAGACATATTAGCCAAGATTCCTCGATATGAAACAATTGAAATCTCTGTTGTGCCAGCCCCCATATTAACAATCATGCTGGATATGGGTTTATTGATAGGGAGTCCCGCACCAATAGCAACAGCAACTGGTGCTTCAACAATCGTCACGACTTTGATACCTGTTTCAAGAACGGCATCACGAATAATATTCCGTTCTACAATCGTTGCACCAGCGGGGACGCTTACACTGGCAGCCGTTTTACGAATTGAAATATTAGTGAGTCGAGCTACCCGATCTAAAACAGTTTGTAATAATTTTACTGTATTATCAAAATCCGCAATAACGCCATCTTTTAGCGGTTTGATGGCAGTTAAAGTGATAGGTGTTTTTCCGTACATTTGCTTTGCCGGGTTTCCGATAGCGTAGACTTCTTTTGTCTCAGCATCTAAAACGACGACAGCAGGTTCATTAAAAATAATTCCCCGCAGTTCATTGTAGACAACAATATTCGATGTTCCCAAATCGATTCCAATTGAAGAATGACTAAACATAAGCACACACCTTGCTTTCCTTTGAAATTTTAAAGCAGATTGACTTCTTAATGACATAATTGCCTTAAAATGGGGAAGATAAACATAAATGCTGAAAAAACGAAAAAAGCTATGCGTTTTAAGCATAACTTTTTTTCATAATCTAGTTAGCGCGTTCTTGCTTTTCATAGAGACTATACATGTAGAAGTATATAAATCCACTAATTACCGCTAGCACCGCGATTGTCATAAACGTTGCAAAATAGCCAATGAGTGTAGAAAGCGTAATCGCGAGCGGGGCAATCACTTTTCCGAACGTATAACGAAGCCCAGCAGCTGAGAAGTACATCGCGCGCTTATTATCAGGTGCTATTTTGGCAACGAAGTTCTGTTGGATTCCGACTGTCATTAGCTCTGCAAAACTAAATAAAATAATCGCTAGAATAGCTCCCCATGGACCAGTCGTGATCCCAAAAAGCAGAATAGCAATGCCATATAAAAAGGAAGAGTTCATGAAAACTAGTTTTTCACGATATCTGCTCATCATCCGAGTGAAGAATACGGTCAATAGAGCCACGCAGAATCCGTTGATAGAGACTATAAAGCCGAATAATTGTTCTCCGGTAAGCTGTATCCAGAAAATCGATGAATCACCAATAACTTCTGTAATGTAAAGCGGAAATAATAAATCGAGTTGCATGAAAGATTGAGAAATAATGACACCAGCAATAATATACAAGAAAAAGACCTTATCTTTAAAAATAAGCTTGTAGTTACGCAACTGCTCCATCAAAACTGTACTGATTTTTTTCTCACGCTGTGCCTTACGTAGCTCTTTATCTAGAGCCATCGGAGCAGTTTCATGACCGAATTTTGTTAGTAGAATTAAGAGGAGCAAATCAGCAAGGACGATTGCGAGCAGCGTCTGAGCTGTATAAGTATTAAATACAAGTGCCCCAATAATTGGCCCGATAACGACCGCAATATTAATCATCATATAGAAAATCGAATACACATGGCTTCGATGCTCTGGCTTCACAACGTCTGCAATCATTGCTTGGCTTGCTGGCTGATAAAACGACATAAAAATACTGGCAACCATAAATCCGAAAAATGCAATATAAGGCGAATGAAACATTGTTGTTGCAGCAATCGCAAAAATAAGGAAACCAGCACCTTCTCCTATAACAGAAATACTCATCATCCTTTTTCTACCATAAGTATCCGCAAAATAACCACCGAGAAGAGCAGTAATAACAGATAGAGCTTGCGATAAAATAAGTAACAGACTTGTGGTCTGCCGCCCAATTGAATCCGAGAAATAAATCGTTAGAAAGGGAAACACCGCCCAAAACGAAATATCGAGCAAAGCTTCCCCGAATAGTCGCACTTTGAGATTAATATCCCAAGTCTTAAACTTCATAATTAAACACCTTCTTCGTAAAAAAAGCCCAGGAAACAATTATTCCATGGGCTTCGTTATTAATTAGTAAAAAATAATCTTATCAAAAGATACTAAAATGCCCAGTCACCGTTACGGAATACAGGAACTTTCTCGCCAGTTGCTGTAATGCCATCAATGTTCATTTTATCAGAGCCAATCATGAAATCGACGTGTGTCACGCTTGAATTCACACCGGCTTGCTCTAATTCTTCACGACTCATATCTTCGCCGCCTTTGATGTTAAAAGCATAAGCACTACCAATTGCTAAGTGATTGGATGCATTCTCGTCAAATAGCGTGTTGTAGAACAAGATTCCTGACTGTGAGATAGGTGATGGATTTGGCACAAGTGCAACTTCGCCAAGGTAATGAGAACCTTCATCTGTTGCCACCAAATCTTTCAAGATATCTTCTCCTTGTTCAGCTGCAACATCAATGATACGTCCGTCTTTGAACGTGATTTTGAACTTATCAATGATATTACCCGCATAGCTAAGTGGTTTTGTACTAGATACGTAGCCGTTTACACTGTTTTTCTCTGCACAAGAGAAGACTTCTTCGGTAGGCATATTGGCCATGAATTCTTTTCCTTGCTTATTAACGCTACCAGCACCAACCCAAACGTGATTCTTAGGAAGACCAATTGTTAAATCAGTACCAGGTGCAGTGTAGTGTAGTGCACTATATTGCTGTTCATTCAAATACGTAGCTTTGTTATTCAGTGTTTCATCATGGTTTTTCCACGTTTGAACTGGATCAGCTGTATTGATGCGCGTTGTTTCGAAAATTGTTTCCCAAAGTGCAGGGACTTGTTCAGATTGTGGCAAATCTGGGAATACTTTTGCAGCCCAACCTTCAGATGCGGCGCCAACAACTGTCCAACTTATTGTGTTGGATTGAATCATTTGACGGAATTCCTCTAATGCTTGTCCCATTGCTTTTTGACCAGCAGCGATTTTTTTGCCATCTACACCTTTTAGCAAGTCCGGATTATCAGAAATTACAGATATAAATACAGCATTTTCGTGTGCCAATTCGATGCGTTCTGCAGCACGGTGAATTGGTGCCTTCTCGAAAATATCTATCGGTGAGTTCTGGTAACGGAGTAATGTTACTTTTTCATCAGCCCAATTAATAATAACATCGCTTGCTCCAGCTTCATAGGCCTTCTTCGTAATCAAACGGCTTAGCGGCGCGCTTTCAATGGAACTATTGATTACTACTTTCTGATTTGGTTGAACGTTCACCCCAACCTTGACAATTAATTCCGCATACTTTTCCAACTTTTCATTAAATGTTGCCATATGTAGCACCCCTCTTCTATTCAATAAAAGCATTGTATCTTAAAAAAACACGTAAAGCAACTGTTTGCGATGTCTATTCAAACCAATGCTGATGCATCTTTTCTAAAAAATTCTTACTAAGCGGTAACAGCGAACATTCAGGCAATAAAGCATCAACTTAGCAATACGGACAAAAAGCCGTATCCTCAATTTCTATCCAGTTCATAATCTCTGCTGGCGAAAAAATCTCAAGGCAGTAAAAACAGCCACAACGCCGAGCTTTAGCTAGCCATATTTTATTACTAGAGGCATATTTATGAGCACGCCTGACATTACTCAAATTCAATCTCCGATAAAGCCTCATCCATTGATTCTAGAATATTATATTTCACGAAATAATCCAACCAAGCTTGGCGTAAATCAGGAGCATCACGTTTAATTGACGGTTTAATTTTATCATACATCGTTTTCATAATATCTTGCCACATCGCATTCACGGCGCGATCTAGCTTCGTTTCCTTCCAACGTTTGGCTGGCGGACGTTTTTTATTTTTCTCGTTTTGGAATTCAAGAGCTTTTTGATAAAAGCCATCTTTGCTCGCTAAGTTTTCAGACATATAGGCAGAAAATTCATTGAAAGTCATCGTAACACTCCTTAAAAATTGTAGGTCAATTAACAGTAACATATCCTCATCAGAGCGTCTACTCCACAATGGCAGAGCAAAATTAGATTATACAGCGCGTTTCTACTTTTTCATTTGCCAAAGCTTTAAAGAAATCATTTTTTATAAAGCACAGTGAATATCTTGTATCGACTGGTAGGAAAGGGGAGACAGTTCCTAATTTGAAAATATAAAATACCATTTTAAAACTATTTTGGCTATCAAAAAAATGCCTATCTATCAACATGATAGGCAGGCATTTTGGGAGATTTAATTTAGATTTTCGAGTAACGCATCGGCAAATGTTTTCGCATAGGCTTCCGCACGAACGACATCATCTTCATCTGGATCTAAATCTACTTTAAGGCCTTCTACGGGTACTGTTGCGCCTTGCTCTTTCAAGCGTTTCTCAACAAGATCAACCGTCAAGCAGAACTCATCGTAAAATGTATCGCCTGAGCCAAAAGAGGCACATACTTTTCCAGAGAAGTCCACATCAGACATATCTTCATAGAAGTCCACAAATTCGTCTGGAAGTTCGCCATCATCATACGTGTAGCCACCAATTAGCGCGCCATCGTATTCTAGTAATTTTTCAGGTTCAACTGAGATACATTCCTCAATATCCACCTCAATATCGTATTTCTCTAACTCTTCGCCTAGGATATCTGCAATTTCTTCTGTATTACCAGTCATGCTGGCATATACAATCATTACTTTTGCCATTATTCACATCACCATTTCTTTCTTTAAAGTAATAAGTTCATACGCTAAAAAAAGCACACAAGCGAATGCCAAATATGCTTGTTTCATCACTCACTAATACTTCCATTATAAAGAATTTCAGGAAAACTGCAAGAAATTCCGCCAAATTTAGCAAAAACGTTATATTCATGCTTTCAAAATGAGGCGAATAAAGCTATAATAGTAGAAGTGAGAATTTCTGGCTATGACAAAATTAAGTGAACTGGATAGCTAGAAAGAGAAGGGATGGAAAAAATGATTACATTAAAATCAAGACGCGAAATCGATGAAATGAAACGTGCGGGAGAAATCCTAGTTGCGACACATAAAGAAATCAAAAAGTTAATCAAGCCAGGGATTACGAGCTGGGACATCGAGGTATTCACAGATGAATTCCTACGCAAACAAGGTGCGACCCCTGAACAAAAAGGTTTTGAGGGCTACGAATTTGCAACATGTGCGAGTATCAATGACGAGATTTGTCACGGCTTTCCACGTAAAAAGGTTCTAAACGAAGGTGATATTATTACGGTAGACATGGTTGTTAATTACCATGGCGCACTCGCCGATTCTGCGTGGACATATGGCGTTGGTCAAGTTTCACCAGAAGCCGAGCGTTTGATGGAAGTGACACGCAAGTCGATGTACCTTGGTATTGAACAAGCGCAAGTTGGAAACCGCATTGGCGATATCGGTCATGCAATTCAAACGTATGTAGAAGCTGAAAAATTGGCGGTAGTTCGCGAATTTATCGGCCATGGCATTGGCCCAACATTGCATGAAAAACCAGAAGTTCCGCATTTTGGCGCAGCAGGAAAAGGCCCACGTTTGAAAGAAGGCATGGTTATCACAATTGAGCCGATGGTAAATATAGGCGGTTGGAAAGCTAAAATGGATGATAACGGTTGGACGGCACGCACAGCTGACGGTTCACTCTCAGCACAGTACGAACATACAATTGCAATCACAAAAGATGGCCCAGAAATTTTGACATATCAAGGTGAAAATGATTAATTGAGTGTTTTGCAGGTTATTGAAAAGTTTTATATATAATTTTTCACGAAACCTCAGGCACTGAAATATGGAGGTGTGTTGCTAATTGGTGCAACACACCTAAGTTTTTTTCAGTAAACAAGGGAGAATGGTTATGGGAGAAAAAAGAGCGATTCGTAAAACGAGGAAGCCTCATACGGTCACATCGATTTGCAAGGAATTACATAATCAAGGAATTGCAAAAGGAGATACGGTAATATTACACTCTGCACTCGGTCAAGCTGGATGGGTTTGTGGAGGCGATGTTGCGATTATTAAAGCTTTTCAAGAGGCAGTAACAGAATCAGGAAATCTGGTGATGGCGACACAGAGTACGAACGTATCAGACCCGGCAAAATGGCGAAATCCAGCAGTTCCCAAAGATTGGTGGCCAGCGATATACGAAGAAATGCCAGCGTATGATCCGGAAGAAACACCAACTTTTTTTATGGGTATAATTCCAGAGACATTCCGTAAAATGAAAGATGTTAAGCGAAGTTCCCATCCGAAATACTCTTTTTCTGCATGGGGAAGTGATGCGGAGTTTATTACAGAAAAACATGCGCTTAACTTTGGATTTGGTGAGCAATCTCCACTTGCACGTCTATACGAATTGCATGCCAAAATTGTCTTGTTTGGCGTTGATCATAATAAAAATACATCACTCCACCTTGCCGAGCACCGCGCCAAAACATTCCGAATTCAACAGGAAAAGTCACCAGTTATGGTGAGAGGCGAAAAAATTTGGCAAAGCTACGATGAGATAACCTCAAATAGTGAGGATTTCATTGCTATCGGTCATGATTATGAGCAAAAAATAGGACACCAGCCTACGACGATTGCTGGTGCCCCTACGAAAATTTTTGAGATGCGCGGCTTGGTAGATTATGTGAGTGGGGTTATTTCCGAATAGTACTTAATTCTTCCGCAAAAAGTTGCATTTCGCGCATGCTGATATTATTTTTGCGGTGAATAAGGGAATAAATATCAAGTAACGAATCATAATGGATGGCTTCTAGCGTCAGGTTTTCAAAGACAGAAGCGTTGACCATCTTTAGTTTTGCAGTAATTTCATTTAACATATACGTCATATTTTCTTGCGTTGGATTTTCTAAGTTCATGCGAGACACTCCTTTTCAACTTTCAAAAATTGTAGCATATAGTTTGGAGTGACGCCACAATTAGCGTCTATTTTAAGAAGAAAGGAGATGCAGATGTTAAAAAAAATACAAGATATTCGCCTCGTTCGCTTTGGCATGATTGTTGGGACTCGGTTTACGAAAAATGATGTATCGGGTAGCGCCTCGCAATTAGCGTATTATATGCTCTTTTCTATTTTTCCAATCTTACTAATTGTTGCTTCGCTGTTACCGTACTTCAATATTGACCAAGACCAACTATTTACGACAATTAAACAGTTTGTTCCAGAGCAAATTTATGAATTTATTAATAATAATCTGGATCAACTTCTAAATAATAATTCAAGTGGTGCGCTTTCACTTGGTATCATTGGTACGCTTTGGTCGGCTTCTAATGGTATGAATGCAACGACGAAAGCATTGAATAAAGCCTATGGTGTTAAGGATCGTCGAAATTATTTTGTGAAACGACTTTTGTCGATGGTTTTTACATTAGGCATGCTCGCAGTTGTTGTTGTGACACTTCTCCTCGTTGTCTTTGGCCAGCAAATTGGGATGTTCATTTTTAATCATCTGAATGTTTCTCAAGATACGCTAGATATTTGGAATAATTTTCGCTGGATTGTGACAATGGCCGTTATTTTTATTGTGTTTTCCTTTATTTTCTGGATTGCGCCAAATCGGAGAAGTACATTGTTTAGCATTTTACCGGGCGCGATTTTTTCCACAGTCGGTTGGGCAGCAGCGTCGATTGGATTTGCCTATTACGTGAACAATTTTGCCAACTACTCAGCAACGTACGGGAGTATTGGTGTCATAATTATTTTGATGTTATGGTTTTATTTAACAGGAACGATTTTGATGATTGGTGGCGAGATTAATGCCACACTCAGCATATTACGACAGAAAAAGCTGGTCGGGGAGATAAACTAATCTTGGCCATAAGGAGAGAATTATTTTGAGTGAAAATCCAGTAACAGAAGGTCAACAATTTCCGCTGACGATTAAACGGATTGGTATTAACGGCGAAGGGATTGGTTATTTCAAGCGGTCCGTTGTGTTTGTAACCGGAGCCTTAACAGGAGAAGAAGTCGTCGTGGAGGCAACAAAAGTTAATCCACGTTATACAGAAGCAAAAATCCGTAAAATTCGTAAAAAATCACCACACCGTGTCACACCACCATGTCCAGTTTATGATGCGTGTGGAGGTTGCCAGCTACAACACTTGTCGTACCCAGAACAGTTGAAAATGAAAAAAGATCTTATCACGCAATCTCTTGAGAAACATACGCGTTTTTATCCAAATCAAATCAAGATCCACGACACTATCGGTATGGGAAATCCTTGGGGTTACCGCAATAAAAGCCAATTTCAAGTGCGAGAAGTTGATGGTGAGGTCGCAGCAGGTCTATTTGGCGCTGAAAGTCACGAGTTAGTTCCAATCGAAAACTGCGTGGTACAACATCCAGATACAGTGAAAGTAACTAATTTTGTTCGAGATTTATTGGAGGAACTTGATATTCCAATCTATGAAGAACAGCGAAATAGCGGTATCGTTCGCACAATTGTCGTTCGGACAGGAATAAAGACAGGTGAAATCCAACTAGTGTTTGTCACAAACAGCAAAAAGTTAACACGTAAGCGCGAGTTAATTGATAGAATCCAAACGGCTATACCAGAAGTTGTTTCGATTATGCAAAATATTAATCAGGCAAAGACATCTTTAATCTTTGGAGAAGAGACAATTTTCCTAGCTGGGAAAGATAAAATGACTGAGAAGCTCGGCGAAATCGAATTCGACTTATCCGCACGTGCCTTTTTCCAATTGAACCCATCACAAACGGAGAAGTTGTACCGCGAAGTAGCGCGTGCTATTCGTTTAACAGGTAGCGAAAAGGTTGTTGACGCCTATTGTGGTGTCGGTACAATTGGCTTATCCTTAGCGAAACGCGTAGCAGAAGTGCGCGGTATGGATACTATTGCAGAATCAATAGAAGATGCAAAAGCGAATGCAACTCGCGCAGGAATAACAAATATCACATTTGAAACTGGAAAAGCGGAAGAAATTTTCCCAAAATGGATTAAAGCAGGTTTCAAACCAGATGCTATTGTGGTTGATCCGCCGCGTGTTGGTTGTGAGGACCAATTACTGCAATCGATTTTACGCACGAATGCCAAGCAAATTGTTTACGTATCATGTAATCCATCCACCCTTGCTCGGGATATCCAGGTTTTAGCTAAGCGGTATAACGTAAAATATATTCAACCGCTAGATATGTTCCCGCACACCGCGCATGTGGAAAGCATTACAGTTCTAACGTTAAAAAATTAATTGAGGAGGGCTTCATATGAATGTTCACTTACAACCATTCAAAAAAGAAACCGCGCAGATTGAAGCCCTTAAGAAATATAAGCTGACAAACGATGAATTTTCAGCGCATCCTGTTGAAATGTTAGAACAGGCGAGCTAGACGTATAGCTATCATTGCGTTCTCGTTTACGATAAAGAGGAAATTGTTGGTTTTTTCGTTCTGGATAGTGGTGATGATGTAACGACTTATACGATGGAACAATGCATTGCTTTTACGGGGATACTCCATCGATTCGAGTGTACAAGGTAGGGGATACGGGGCCAAATCTCTAGCTGAACTCAAAGCTTACGTACGCAATAATTTTGAAGGGGTTTCTACCGTTGTGCTAGCTGTTAACAAACGAAACATTCCTGCGCAAAAACTGTATTTAAAAAGCGGATTCATTGAAACCTCACGTGTTGTCTTAGGTCCACGCGGGGAACAATTTGTTTACGAACTAGGGATAGAAGGAACATAAATAGAGAACGGGGAAATGCACAATAGTCCTCGTTCTCCATTTTTGAATCACCTTGCAATAATGTAAGGTCGGATAGCGCCAAGAAAGCTTTTCATTGCTTGCGTTATTTGTTAAACTAAGGAAGACAATAACTCCATAAGAAAGCGTGGCAGATTTATGAAAAATGACAAAGCTCGGTTTCTGGTTCTCTTGATTCCGGCTATATATATAAGTTATGGTATATTTTTAGCAATCGATTTTGGTAGCCGTGCAGAGCTGATTAATGTTATTGTAAATGGCACAATTCTTGGCGTAGTTTCGTTTTTCATTATCTGGAAGGCGAAATTAAGAAATGTAGTAGCTGTGATTTGGCTTGCTACTTTTGTTTTATACTTATTTATTTTGCATCATCTTGTTACATACATTTCAGCGGGCGATATATTGAGAAGTACTTACACCGGAGCATTTCATATTCAGCACGAAATGGTTAATCTTGAGCCGTTCACGACGATTGAAAACACTGTTCATCAGACACTACCGACGATGCCAACTATTATTCAACTTCTCGGAAATGTTTTATTACTCGCACCGCTGACCTTTTTTCTACTTTATTTTCAAATTACCAAAAAGATTGGCATGACACTTTTGACAGCCTTACTCGTTTCAGTGGGAATCGAGCTCATTCAATTCCTCCAAACGACAGTTATTACAGGTTTTAGCGGTATTACATTACCAGAGAATCGTTCGACAGATATAGATGATATTATTTTAAATACGCTTAGTGGCTTGCTAGGAATTCTAGCAGCTTTATGTATCCCAAGTGTGAGAAAGCGCAAAAAATGAAAGGGATTGGTATGATGAAAGAAAGATTTGCAAAGCTTATAGCATGGTTTCAAGAAAACAGTCTGAAGGCCAAAATAATTTTTATTGTTTTTGTACTCGCGTTTGTTGTGTACGAAGTGATTAATATTGGAACAACAACCGATTTTGGCGCATTAAAAGAAAATATAACATCGCAAGGACCAGAAAATATTTTAATTATGATTGTTGTGGGACTTATTGCCGTAACACCGATGCTCATCTATGATTTTGTCATCGTGAAGCTATTGCCTGGGAAATTCCCAACGAGTCACATCATCGCATCTGGTTGGATTACGAATACATTCACAAATATTGGAGGATTCGGAGGCGTATTAGGAGCATCTTTACGCGCTAATTTCTACGGGAAAAATGCTGATCATAAACAAATTCTCCTAGCCATTTCTAAAATCGCCTTGTTTCTCGTATCTGGTTTATCTTTATATTGCCTTATTGGTTTAGTGATGCTATTTATTCCTGGATTTGCCGACCATTTCCGAAGTTATTGGCCATGGCTTGTAGGAGGCGGACTTTATTTCCCAATCCTATTTTTCTTCACTAAATGGAAAAGTAAAACATTATTTGAAGATTTACCGCTAAAACGTGAATTACTGCTCATTTTGGCATCACTATTAGAATGGGCTTTTGCATTCGGCTGCTTTATCATTATCGGCGTACTTATGAATGAACCTGTCGATGTGGCAAAAGTATTCCCGCTCTTTGTCATTGCATCTGTAATTGGTATTGCTTCGATGGTACCAGGTGGAGTGGGTACGTTTGACGTTGTGATGATTCTCGGCTTAGAACGACTTGGCGTATCGACTGATTTGAGCGTCGCATGGCTACTATTTTATCGTATTTTCTATTATATTATACCTTTTGCAGCAGGACTTCTATTCTTCGTCCAAAAAGCGGGGAAGAAGTTCAATGACTATTTAGAAGGCTTACCGCGACTATTTCTACAAAAATTAGCACACCGCTTTCTAGTTCTATTCGTCTATTTCGCAGGATTAATGCTTATCATTTCTGCAGCAATTCCGAATGCGATTTATCACTTGCCATTACTATATAAATTAGCCCCATTCAGCTTGTTCTTCGTGTCTCAAATTACAATGATAGCATTCGGGTTTCTGCTATTAGGCCTTGCTCGAGGAATTGAAAGTAAAGTCACAAAAGCTTATGTAACGACAATCGTTGTGTTAGGTTGCGCGATTTTTAATACGTTGGCACAAGGTTTTTCTATCAAAGCAGCGATTTTCCTTGGAATTGTGCTGATTTGCGTATACTTAGCTCGTCACGAATTTTATAGAGAAAAGCTTGTGTATACTTGGAGCAAAATCATTTTCGATAGCATGCTATTCTTACTTTGTCTAATCGGCTATGTTCTAATCGGTATTTACAACTCACCAAAAGTACCGCATCACCGCAAAATACCGGATTATCTATTGATTCCATCTGAACATGTTTGGATTACAGGTTTTATCGGTGTTGCCATTGCAATTCTTAGTTTGATTGTTATTTTCTATTATTTCTCCACAACGACTGTGACTATCGGAGAACCATTTGATGCAAGGCGTCTGAGAGCACATTTAGCAAAATATAAAGGAAATGAAGTAACACATACCATGTTTTTGCGTGACAAATTACTATTTTGGTCCAAAGATGACAAAGTAGTATTTCCGTTCCAACTAAAAGCAGACAAAATGGTCATCATGGGAGAACCGGTCGGGGATAGTGTTCATCTTGAGGAAGCATTGGAAGAACTAATGGTGTATGCTGACCGCTTCGGCTATCGCCCTGTCTTTTATGAAGTTGATGTTGACATGTTAGCATTCCTTCATGATCACGGTTTTGACTTCATGAAAATCGGTGAAGAAGGTTTCGTATCTTTGCCTGAATTCACATTAACTGGTAAAAAACGCAAAGGTGAGCGAGCCTTAATGAACAAATTTGAACGCGAAGGCTATACGTTTGAAATCATCGAACCAAGTTTTGACGAGCAAACAATTCAGCGACTTCGTGAAGTTTCAGATGATTGGCTTGGCGAAAGATCCGAAAAAGGATTTTCACTTGGCTACTTTGACGTTTACTATTTAGAGCAAGCACCAATCGCGGTTGCTAAGGATGAAAGTGGCAAAATCATTGCCTTTGCTTCCATCATGCCGTGTTATAATGACGAGATGACGTCTATCGATTTAATGCGCTATGGTCAAGATGCCCCTAGCGGAATTATGGATTTCCTATTTATCAACCTGTTCCAAAAAGGGCAAGAAGATGGCTATCAAATTTTCAATGCAGGAATGGCGCCACTTTCTAATGTAGGCTCGTCCCAGTTCGCTTTCTTAGGAGAGCGGATGGCAGGGCTCGTCTACCGCTACAGCCAAGGTTTTTACGGATTTCAAGGATTGCGAAATTACAAATCAAAATACGTCACCACCTGGGTTCAAAAATTTATTGCATTCCGTAAACGAAGCTCAATTGCTTTTACGATGTTGCAACTAATGGTACTAGTAGGTAAAAAACGCCCACTATCCAAATCACAAATCGTAGAAGAAATTCTAGAAGAAAATGAAGCCACAATTCTAGTCGAGAATACAAAATAAAAATAAGGCGTTAGAAGCTCAGTAGTTGAGATTCTAACGTCTTATCTTTACTCTTGTATTAAATCTGCTAATGCATCCTCAATTTGTGGAAATATAAATGTGAAATTTTGATTGAGGAGCTTTTGAGGATAAACACGTTGTCCCTCAAGAACAATCATTGCTCGTTCTCCCATTACTAGACGGATCATTGAAGCCGGTGTTGCAACTTTTGCAGGTCGATTCATGGCGTGACCAAGCAACTCCGCGAATTTTTTTTGTTGCAAAGGATGTGGTGCAGTTATGTTTATTGCCCCTTCCATACGATCATTCGTCATAATAAATAAAATTGCTGCAACAACATCATCAATATGAATCCACGAATACCACTGATCCCCGTCACCCAGCGGCCCACCGATAAGAAAAGCGAACTGCTTTGTAAGTAATGGCAATGATCCGCCATCTCTTCCTAAAATCAAGCCAAACCGCGTGAATACCGTCCGAATTCCTGATGAGCGAGCGACTTTTTCCCAAGAAATCACGGTCTCTGCAAGAAAGTTATCTGCCGCCGCATGCTCCTCTGTATCCAAGAAGAAAGTCGTTTGTGCAGTAGGATACACGCCAATTGCGCTCGCATTAATCAACACATGCGGTTTTAATTTCAAATGGTGAATAATTCGCACAAGCTCTGTCGTAGCCTCTACTCGACTATTCAAAATTACTTGCTTCCGTTTCTCTGTCCAACGCTTATCGGCAATCCCTGCACCAGCAAGATTTATGCACACATCAATAGCAATACCATCCAAATTTGGCAGAGAACCATCCAACCATTTTATATAATGTACATTTCCTGAGTCCACCTTATCGTCCTGACGCGTCAAAATATAGATAGCATGGCCTTTATCTAACAGAGCCGGAACGAGATGATGTCCAATAAAACCAGTACCGCCTGTTATTAAAATATTCATATATCCGTTCAACTCCTAACATATTTTTTATTACTTTTCCCTTTAAGATAGCTTTAAAACGATTTTTTTCGTATGATAAGGGTAGAAGAGGAGGCGATAAAGATGAAAATAACATCCATTTCGCAACAGCAAAAAAATAAAGAAAGATACAACATATTTGTTGCTGGAAAATATCTATTTAGTGTAGATGAAGTCGTGCTAACGAAGTATCAACTTTTTAAAGACCGCGAATTGACTGACGAGGAATTAGCTGAGGTTCAAGAAGAAGACGCAATCCGTCGAGGTTTGAACAAAGCTATCCAATATTTAGCCCATCGTGTACGCTCCGAAAAAGAAATCCGCACTCATTTGGCAAAATCTGAAATGGAATCCGACGAAATTAATCTTGTCATTAAACGTCTAGCCGAAATGAAATACATCAATGACTTAGAATTCGCGCATCTTTACGTCCGAACCCAAGTAAATACTACGTCAAAGGGACCCCGTCAAATCGAGCGCGAACTTGTGGCAAAAGGCATAATCCGCGAACATATTGAAGAAGCGCTAGATGATTTTAAAGGTGATGTACAACTTGAAAATGCCGTCAAACTAGCAACAAAAATAGTTAATCGTAGTCGCAAATCTGCAAAGCGTCAACTACAACAAAAATTAGTTACTGAGCTTATCCAAAAAGGCTACGAAACAGATCTTGCAAAAGAAGCAAGCCGGGTGGCGCTAGAAGAGTTCTCAGAAGAACAGGAGCAAGACGTATTAGGCGAACAATTAAATAAATTATTGCAAAGAAATCGTCGTTTAGGGCCAGTTAAGTGCCGTCAAAAAACAATCACGTCGCTATTGCAAAAAGGATTTTCCTATGATACCATTCAAGATTACATGCGAGAACATGAATTAGATTTTGAAGAGGAGCAAGAATAATGAAAGCTTATTTTGAAAAGTTAAAGTTAGAGTTACTAGCTATTAATCCGAATTTTACCGAAGAAGAAGCGCTTTGGTGGGTAGAGATGCTATGGACTGATTTTGAAGCAAGTTATGCCAAAGCTGGATACCCATATCGTGGAAGTGAATATACGTATGACTATGTATCAAAACAAGTAAAACAACATGGTGCATCACTACATTTGGTCGAACGAAAAGAGCAATGATATACAAAGGCCTTCTCGTTTTCGAATCCGAGAAGGCCCTTTTTACTAAATTCTAATTGGTAGCAGGATGTAATTTCTTGTGTAGTTTCTCATCGCTGAAAATCCAGCCAGTGTAAGAAGAAACGATTTGTAAATCATCATCCAATTTGACCACCGCAACAAATGGATAGTGCCCATTACTGCGATATCTCAAATCAGTATACGTTACATACGTGCCATCCATCTTTTCTTCAATACGCCAGTTATACACCTTGGAAAAGGATACAAATGCCGCTAAATTCTTATCTTTCATCGCTGCGTGGATAATATCGTTATCGGGAACTGGCAAGCGATTGAATTTCTCGTAAATAGAAATTGTACGTTTGAAAGCCCGGCCAACATAGTAATGGTCTTTCGTCGTTACCGCGACACGCCACTGGAAGAAACGAATCGTAGAAGCTACAATAATTTCCTCCGCATCAGGAATCATATTTTTGACCGCATGGGTAATGACTTTTTGCGTGACAAATCTTGCTACATAGTAAAGCGCCAAAATTACGTATAACGTGAAGAACGTTGGTACAGCTGGCGCGCCGAGTAACCAAATAATAATAGCTACAACGTGAGAACCGAAAATAAAGATATCGAATGTGTTAATAAATCCAAATGCGACCCAAGTATCTTTAAACGGCCTCAAAGCCTGCGTTCCATATGCGTTAAAAATATCCACAAAAATGTGAAAGGCGACTGCCACGAAAGTCCATAGCAAAAGATGCCCAAACGGCGCGGCTGGAAAAATGAAAGCAAGAATAACCGAGAGTAAAATCGGCCAGATTGCTAGACCTGGAAGGGAATGGGTGATTCCCCGGTGATTACGAATATAATCCGCATTATTTTTAAGTTTCAGAACAGTATCAATGTCCGGTATTTGTGATCCAATAATAGTGGCTGTCATGATACCAATGGCAGCGGAACCCCCAACAATGGAAGGGTCGATCGCTGTGGCTACAGCGCCGAGTGCGATTCCCATAACAACATGTGTGCCAGTGTCCAAGAGACTTCCTCCTCTTCTAAGAGCAATATAAAATCAATATTTGCTTCTTGTGAAACATCCGAAGGCAATTGGCTATCCAATCACATCTTGATTCTGTATAATGAGAACGTGCAAGAAAATCAAGTATCGGAAGTTTTTTCATACTTACATTATACTACAGAATACCCGAAAACACGCATTAGAAAACCATGAGAATATACACATAGAATGAGGAGTAAATACACGATGGAATGGAAATACGAAAAAATTGTGGCCTTTAGATCAGCTTTAATTGATTGGTACGAGGAGAATAAGCGGATTTTACCTTGGCGAGAAAATACAGATGCTTACCGAATTTGGGTTTCTGAGATTATGCTCCAGCAAACAAAAGTTGACACAGTTATGCCATATTTTGAGCGATTTATGGCATGGTTCCCAACGATGAAAGACTTTGCAGAGGCTCCAGAAGAACGAATTTTAAAAGCTTGGGAAGGCCTTGGTTATTATTCTCGTGTCCGTAATTTGCAAGCTGCGATGAAGACAGTAGTGACAGAGATGGGCGGTGTCGTTCCGAATGATTTGGAAGGGATTCTCGCGCTAAAAGGAGTAGGACCATATACCGCTGGCGCTGTGCTAAGCATTGCGTATGAAAAGCCAGAGCCTGCTGTAGATGGCAATGTGATGCGAGTCATATCGCGGGTTTTGGAGATTGACGATGATATTATGAAACAGAAAACACGAAAGAAATTTGAGGCCGCATTGTATCCGCTAATCGATCCAGAGAAACCAGGCGAGTTTAACCAAGCTTTAATGGAAATCGGCGCTCTTGTTTGCACGCCCAAAAAACCACTGTGTCTCGTCTGTCCGCTACAAGAGTTTTGCGAAGCACACAAAGTCGGGAAAGAAGAGTCTTATCCAGTTAAAATTAAGAAAACCAAAGTAAAGAAAATATTCTTATCTAGTGCTATCGTTCAGGTAGGAGAAGGCAAATACATCATAGAACAGCGCCCAGAAACAGGATTGCTGGCTAATTTATGGCAATTTCCAACCGTCGATTTAGCGGAAAATAACGAAGCAATGAAATTAGCTTTTTTACAGAAATATGGCATCGAACTCCAGATTGAATCTGAGCCAATCGCACATGTAAAGCATATTTTTTCACATTTAATCTGGGAAGTAGACGTATTCGTAGCGCAAGCGATTCACACACAAACTACAGAGTTGAAAACAAAAACTGTCACCAAAGCTGAAATGGAGCACTTAGCTTTTCCAGTTCCGTATCAAAAAATGTGGCAAGCATTTCTAAAGGGGGAAACCATATAATGAATAAAGTGGCATTAGTAACAGGAAGCAGTCGTGGGATTGGACGAGAAATCGCGCTTGATCTCGCGAAACAGGGGTATGATATTGCGATTAATTTTGCGAGAAGTCCTAGTAAAGCACAGGAAGTTGCACAGGAAGTCGAGTCGTTAGGTCAAAAAGCGGTGCTAGTACGCGCTAATGTAGGGGATATAGAGAAACTAAAAAGAATGTTCGCAGAGGTTGATGAAGCGTTCGGACGGCTTGATGTATTAGTAAACAATGCAGCAAGCGGTGTTTTAAGACCAATTATGGAATTGAACGAGTCACATTGGGACTGGACGATGGATATCAATGCTAAAGCGTTACTTTTTGCAAGTCAAGAAGCTGCAAAACGCATGCAAAAAACGGGCGGTGGGAAAATTGTAAGTTTGAGCTCTGTAGGAGCGATTCGCTATTTGGAAAATTATACAACGGTTGGTGTTTCAAAGGCTGCTGTCGAATCATTAACACGTTATTTGGCTGTCGAATTAGCACCACTAGGGATTTCGGTGAATGCTGTTTCTGGTGGACTAATCGAAACCGAAGCGCTGGATCATTTTCCTAATCGTGAAGAATTATTAGCAGATGCGATTGCAAAAACTCCAGCTGGTCGTATGGTTGAAGCGCAAGATTTAGTAAAGGCTGTATCATTTTTAGTGAGTGATCAGGCAGATATGATTCGCGGACAGACAATTATTGTAGATGGTGGAAGAACATTATTAGTTTAGAAGTTTATGCAGGCATTAGTTCTTGAGGCTCTTCTGAATTATTTCTTGCTGATTTAGAGCCGCAATATACATGAAACAAAGTGAGGATATAATTCATTTGAAGTGATGGAAGAAACAGACGATAGTGTTATAGCGGTTCGAGGTATGGCAATCACATATGTGGGAACGCTCCGTTTTTTTGCGTATCATCGTTTTCAAATCTAGCTTCAAGAGCCAGTATCTCGGAAATTTCGTGACCTCTGTAAAAATCAAAAGAGAATTTTTACGGAGGCTCCTAACAATTTCTGCCGAGGCTAAACGAGCTCTTTTAGCTTTTCGTGTCTTTTCAGTTTTTTTGAAACTGATTGCATGGTATAATGGAAAAGGATGTTAGATCGATAGTACATGGAGAAAGTAGGATATTGGATGTACTTACCTAAAGAGAAAGAAATAATTCAAATCAAAAGCTACAAACACGACGGCTCACTTCATCGTACTTGGAAAAAAACGGTTGTTTTGAAATCAACGGAAAATGTTATTATCGGTGGAAATGATCACACTCTGGTAGTGGAATCTGACGGCCGAAAGTGGGTAACCCGTGAACCTGCTATTTGCTATTTCCACAGCGAATATTGGTTTAACGTGATTTCGATGATTAGAGAGGACGGGATATATCATTATTGCAATCTAGGAACGCCATTCGCATCTGATGAGGAAGCGGTGAAATATATCGACTACGATTTGGATATTAAGGTTTTTCCAGATGGTCGGTTCCACTTGCTAGATGAAGGCGAATATGAACAACATAGAAGGCAAATGAAATACCCAGACGCTATTGACCGTATACTAAGACATAATGTGGACATACTCTCACACTGGATTCTGGACAAGAAAGGTCCGTTTTCCAAAGATTACATCGATATCTGGTATGAAAAGTATAAAGAATATCGCTAAATTTGTAGTGAAAAACACGCAAAACAAGCTCCTATCACTGGAATCTTGTTTTGCGTGTTTTTGTCATTTGATGAAAAATGTAGTTTAATAAACCGTTTCAACGTGCGCTTCTATTGGTTGACGCGTTTTTTCGCGACTTGGTGCTGCGGCTCGGTAGCCAAATGCAAGCATCGCGGAAACACCGAACTCATTTGCATCCATCAAGTTTTTCTGAATCAAAAGTTCTTCAACAGCTTGTTTGTCGAACCCCTCAATTGGACAAGAATCAATGCCAATCGCAGCTGCGCTCGTCATCATATTTGCCATCGCTAAGTACGCTTGACGACTAGCCCATTCAAAAACGAGACGATCCTCGGCCAACAGGTCAAAATCTTTCTCTAAAAAGTTACTAAAATGATTCGTATACATCTCAGCAACTTCATCAGGCATTTGAGCTACATTTTTCAGGTGATTTTGAATGTAATCAGATTCAGGCGCGAGGCTATTTTTAGTACGAGAAAGCACGATTACGAATTTATCGGCAGTTGGTAACTGAGTTTGTGCCCCCCAAGCATTAGGCATTAAATCCTCACGTAGCTCTTTATTCTCAATGACAAGTAACTTCCAAGGCTCAAAACCGAAAGATGAAGGAGACAACCGCGCAGTTTCTAAAATAAATTGAAAATCCTCAGCTTTTATTTTTTTCGCAGTATCGAATTCCTTACAAGCAAAGCGATAGTGGAAAGCATCTAAAATTTCTTGTTTTTTTGACATATGAAAAATCCCTCCTAAATTGTTTGACATTCCAAGTATATCAAGTAAAATAAAAAAAGATAGTATGCACATTTTTGTTAGGTAGTTACATTTTGTATACTGTAACAAGGAGGGAAGCAATGCAAAAACGTAAAACGGATTTTTCATGTGGTGCGGATGTAACGTCATCCGTTATCGGCGGGAAATGGAAATTACAAATCTTATTTCACTTAATGGATAACACGATTCGCTTTAATGAGTTTCGACGGTTGATTCCAGGAATAACACAACGAATGCTCACATTACAATTACGCGAATTAGAAGAAGATGGCATTGTCCACCGGAAAGTATACAACCAGATTCCGCCTAAAGTAGAATATAGTTTGACTGATTTAGGAGATACACTCATTCCACTAGTTCGAGCAATGTGTGATTGGGGAACGATAAATAGGGCTACTATTGTCGGAAACAGAACGACAACAGAGCATGAAAAAGAACCGAGCCAGCTCTGATAGCCAGCTCGGAGTTTTATTCATGCACATCAATGTCAATCTTGTTTTCTTCATCATGCCTCAATTTAAAACTATGAATCAGCTTTTCCAAATAATCTACGGTTTCCTGATAAGCAAAGACGCAAGCGATAATGCGCATCAAGTGGTACTGGTCAATGCCCTCGTCGTCATCTTCTTTGTCTATTTCCTTCATCTCGTTTAAGAACAACCGCATCAAATCTGCTGGATCCTGTGAAAAATGTTTCTCCGCATAATTTAAGTCCACCGAAACCTTGTCAATATACGTGAGTAACAACTGTTCATGCGTGTCTGTTAAATAATCAATCTGCATGCGTATTAACTCTTGTTTCTCAGGAGGCAATTGCAAAAAATCATTCTCATAGCGGTGTAATATCCGCAGTAACTCATATCCTTTTTGCGAACAAAGAATCATCTGACGGTAAACAGCAATTTTTCGTGATTTGGAAATATTTGTTCGCCTCAAAAACGTTCGCTCTTCGCGATATAATTCGTAGTAGCTACTCATTTGTGTAATCTGCTTTTGCATCCACTTCATGTCCTTTTTTAGGAGTGGAAAATCAGCAGCATGACGCAAATTCAACTTTATCCAGCGCATAATTTCATCATTTGTGCTGTAAATAAACTGGAATAAAGTAATTTCATACTTCGGTGGTAAGAAAATCAAGTTGACGATAAATGCGGCAACAAGACCGAGCATAATCGTACCGAATCGTGTGAGGGCAATCATTAGAAAGTCATTTGTAGGTGAATCCATCACGATAACCAGCGTCACAAGCGCCAAGCCAATCGTTTTTTCAAGCTTAAACTGAATCAATAAGGCCACACAAATAATCGATGCAACCCCAATTAAAATGAAATCATTTCCAATGTAAAGCCCGAAACCAATCGCAATCGCTGCGCCAATAACATTCCCTTGCGCCCGTTGTAAAATTTCTAAATAAGATCGGTAAATCGATGGTTGAACCGCAAAAATTGCCGAAATCCCTGCTAAAGAAGGAGAAGGGGAGTGACAAAGTTCGGCAATAAAAAGCGCTAAACTAATCGCAATTCCTGTTTTTATAATCCTAGCCCCGAATTTCATTGCTGGTTATTCCTTTCTGTACTCATTTTCTCCTATTATATCCGTAAATGCTGCTTTGCAAACAAATTAACCAACCATTTTTGCAAAAACCCGGTTCACAGCAGCAAGTGTCTCCTCAATATCCGTATGCGTATGTGCTGTTGTAATAAACCAAGCTTCATATTTGGAAGGTGCCAACATGATACCTTCTTCCACCATTAACTTGAAAAACTGGCCGAATAATTCACCGTTAGTGGCTTGGGCATCTGCATAAGTTACGATTTCTTGATCTGTAAAGTAGACCGTCAAAGCACCTTTAATCTGATTAACCGTAACGTCAATCCCATGTTTTGCAGCGGCATGCAGAATTCCATTTTTTAGCCTAACTCCGAATTTTTCAAATCGCTCATAAATACCGTTCTCTTGCAGAACTTCCAAGCAAGCAATCCCTGATTGAATGGAAGCCGGATTTCCAGCCATTGTACCGGCTTGATATGCAGGGCCTAGCGGAGCAACTTTTTCCATAATATCGACGCGCCCACCATATGCACCAATCGGCAAGCCACCCCCAATAATTTTTCCAAGCGCGGTCAAATCAGGTGTTATGTTCAGCAAATTTTGTGCTCCGCCATACATAAATCGGAATGCGGTAATCACTTCATCATAAATGACAAGTGCACCTGCAGCATGCGCTAACTCGTTTACTTTCTCCAAAAAGCCTTCAACCGGGCCGACAATCCCAAAGTTCCCAATAATAGGCTCCACTAAAACTGCAGCAACTTGGTCACCCCAAATACGCATTGCTTCTTCCAAACTAGCGATGTCATTAAAAGGAACGGTAATCACTTCCTCTGCAGTTGCCATCGTCACCCCAGCCGAATCTGGCGTACCAAGCGTAGAAGGGCCAGAACCAGCCTCGACAAGCACCAAATCAAAATGCCCATGATAAGAACCAGCGAATTTGATAATTTTATCGCGTCCAGTAAAAGCGCGTGCCACACGAATCGTTGTCATCACAGCTTCTGTACCAGAATTTGTGAAGCGGACTTTTTCCAAAGATGGAATTGCGTCTTTTAACATTTTTGCAAAAGTGATCTCATATTTCGTAGGTGTGCCATATAAAACACCATTTTCTGCAGCATACGTAATCGCTTTTGTAATATGAGGATGCGCGTGGCCAGTAATAATTGGCCCGTAAGCCGCCAAATAATCAATATATTTATTACCATCAGCATCCCAAAAATAGGCGCCGCTTGCACGTTCCATCGTCACAGGGATTCCGCCACCAACACCTTTATAAGAACGGGATGGACTATTAACCCCGCCAACAATGTGCTTAAGTGCCTCCGTATGTAACTTTTCCGATTCAGAATGGTTCATGTTTGATACATCTCCTTCATTAAATGTTTCTTCCCTTCTCATTTTAGTGGAAACCGCGACGAACTGCAATGATATATAGAAGCAAGTTCATTGTAACCGGCGCGAAAAGAGACTAAAATAAAAGGACAATATAAACAGAAAGCGACGTGATTCCTTTTGAAAATACTGTTTACAATGCCAATCCCAGACGATTTAAAAGCCAAACAAGAAGCACAATTTCCAAATCATACATACGATTACATAGAAAATTTAGCATCCTATAAATCCTTAGAAACGATAGATTGCATCGTAACCTATGGCTCTGACATCACAGAAGCGATTATTGAAGAAGCCAACTCTCTAAGCTGGATTATGGTTTTTTCAGCAGGAATTGAAGAACTACCTCATGCAAAACTTCAAGAAAGAGAAGTTCTTGTCACCAATGTGCGGGGAATCCATTCAATCCCAATGGCCGAGTTTACAATGGCTTACATGCTTTCTTATGTTAAACGCCTAGCGAATTTTGCAACAAAACAAGTGGAGCATAATTGGATCCGTGATGCAGAGATGTCCGAGCTAGCAGGCAAAACAATTATTATTATAGGAACAGGTGCTATAGGAAAACAAATCGCCGAATTCGCAAAAGTATTCCAAATGAAGACAATCGGTATCAATACATCAGGAGAAACTTTTACGCCATTTGATCAAGTTGTTTCTATAGAAGAAATCCAAACTGTTCTTCCAAAAGGCGATTTCATTGTATCCATTTTACCGGAAACAAAAGCGACTAAAGCACTTTACCAAAAATCACATTTTGAGGCAATGAAAGAAAGTGCAGTATTTATTAACATCGGTCGAGGCTCTGTTGTCACAGAAGAAGTTTTAATAGAAGTCGCGACAAGCCAAACAATTGCTCACTTATATCTTGATGTCGCTCCAATCGAGCCACTACCAACAAATCATGCTTTATGGGATTTTCCGAATGTCACAATCACACCACATGTATCCGCCCATTCGCCTAAATACCTCTATAGAAGCTTCGACATATGGCTTGAAAATATTTCAAGATTTCAAAATGAAGAACCATTATTAAATACGATTAACTTAAATAAAGGCTATTGAAAGAAATGTTTGCGCCCCCTAATGTTGACAGAACACGCGAAAGTTAGGTAGAATAGGTTATATGTACAATCTATTTAAATTAAGCGAGAAAGGAGTGCATGACGGTGTCTAATTCTCATTCTCATTTACGAGAAGCAATAGATGTCTTGAAAAAAACTGGAGTCAGAATAACTCCTCAACGTCATGCTATACTTGAATTCTTAATTAATGCTGATACCCATCCTACCGCCGATGAGATATACAGAGCGCTTGAAGGGAACTTCCCCAATATGAGTGTAGCTACAGTTTACAATAATCTACGCGTATTCCGAGAAGCAGGACTAATTAAAGAATTACCATATGGCGATTCATCCAGCCGTTTTGATTTTTCTACATCCGAACATTACCATGCCATTTGCAATGAATGCGGTAAAATAGTAGATTTTCATTATCCTGGCTTAGACGAAGTAGAGCATTTTGCTGCAAGTGTCACAGGATATGAAGTAAATAAACATCGATTAGAAGTTTACGGAACTTGCCCAGAGTGCCAATCAAAAACATTATAACTTCCAGCAAAGCCATCTTTTCACTCGATTTGATGGTTTTCTTTTATCGCTAATGTATAAAAGTAATAATATTTATGCAAAAAAATCTATAATAGCAAACGGCTGTACATCAATGTTTAGCGCATACATTTTTGTGGAAATAGAGTACAGCCTGAAAAAAAACTAAAATATTATGCATAACTTGGTTGACATTATCCTAATTAATTGATATATTAGTTCTCGGCGCTACTAGCCGACACTTTTACAAAGAAAAATAACATAAAAATAATTATACAAAGTTGTTGACAGATAAGTGCTTGAATGGTATGATTTAAAAGTCGCAAAAATAAAAAAACATAAGTGATAGCAACGCGATAATGACCTTTGAAAACTGAACAGAAACAAAGATAAAACCAATAGAGACAGTGATGTTTCTAGGTAAGAATCGCAGGGCGAAAATAGAAAGCTATTTCCAAAAAAGTACTAGTAAAGAAATTTGCTAGCGAAGTCAATTTGACGCAAGGATCTTATTCACGGTGTTGAATAAGTATTCAAATTCAGCTTTATTTTAAAGAGAGTTTGATCCTGGCT
>NZ_CAUYTL010000011.1:0-79357 GCF_963575615.1 Listeria rocourtiae subsp. hofi
GAGCTAACAGTTCCTACTGCCAAGCCTGTAGTGGACTTTCACCACCTAGCATTTGCGCATGCTGGGCGCACAAAAAAAGATAAAGCATCAATCAGTAACTGATGCTTTATCTTTTTTTATGAGCCACCTTACGAGCAAATAGGCAAGAACTATCCCAAACAAGGCTCCCACGAAATCCAAAATAACGTCTTGAACTAGTGGCGTTCTACCACCTGTTAACATTTGGTGGAATTCATCAAACGCAGCGTATGCGAGAGGAATTCCTGCGCTAAGAGAAAGTACTAACCAGCTTCTTTTTATAAAAGCACTGAATCCTACAAACAAACTAAAAGCCATAAGTGCATAAGAAAAGAAATGTGCACCTTTGCGTATAAAGAATTCAACAAAAGAACTGTATCCTTTCGCTGCTATACTTATTTCCGAACCAGCATAATGAAAAGATATAGCTGATAATTGCTTTTCGAATGGTTTATTGGCTAGTAGTCTATCTAAACCAGATGTCATAGATTGTTGCTCGTAGGTTTGCGATGAGGAGACAAACAAAATAATAATCATCGCTACAGCTATGCCAATACATAACCAAGATAATCTTCGTTGCAAAAATGCCACTTCCTTACGTGTTTTTCATAACTTTATCATAACAAGATTAAAATTAAATGAAAAACGTTAAGTTTATTAGGATTTTGAGCTCTAAAAAAATGTCAGACACAGCTACCTGACACTTTTTAGCGGAATTAAAAACCAGATTTCACCCCGTAATAATTTTCTCCTTTGGCAGTCTAATCGCGTTTTTCTTACCATCTTTAGTGCGGAAGGATAACATCATGTACATTATCCCAATACGCCCGATAAACATAAGCAGGATAATGATAATCTTGCCGAAATAACTCAAATCGGCCGTTATCCCCATCGATAAGCCACAAGTTCCAAACGCAGAAAACACTTCGACCACAATTGCCATCAGTTCTGCCTGTTCTGTGTATCCTAGTATTGTAATTGCCCCAACACATAGGAGAGTTGCAAAAACAGCTACAGCCAACGCTTTTCGCACATCTTCTTGGTACAATTCACGGCCGAAAATGTAAATATGGTTCCGTCCACGGATCACAGAATACAAAAATAAAATCGTAATCGCAAAAGTCGTCGTCCGAATTCCACCACCCACGGAGCTTGGCGATGCTCCGATGAACATTAGTGCTGAAACCACAAGTAGCGTCGGGTCTGTCAGTGCTGATGTGTCAATCGTTGACAAGCCTGCACTTCTGGACGTTGCGGATAAGAACATCGAGTTAAAGAAGCCCTCATCAATCGGAGTTCCTTTAAAATAATGCTGACTCTCCATCGCCCAAATTAGCAGTCCACCAATGACAAGCAGTGCCATATAGGTAACCGTCGTCACTTTTACGAACAAAGAAAAACGGAATGGTATCAAAGTATTCTTTTCGAATAAGAATCGGCGTACTTCAATTAGGACAGGAAAACCAATCCCGCCAGCGATGATGAGCAATATCGTAATAAATTGGACGAAGTAATCCGTCACGAACGGCGTCAATGAGTAACCTGTAATATCCACACCAGCATTTGTCACCGCTGAAACCGAGTTAAATAATCCTTGGAACATTGCCTCACCAACATCGCCTTTATAAAACGGGATAAAATAAATGCCTAGAATCAGTCCACCAATAAACTGGATTCCAAAAATCAAAATCAGAATCTCACGTAACATCCGGACCATCCCACTCATTGAAAATTGGTTCGTATCTGTCATAATTAACTGGCGCTGACGTAGCCCAACTCTGCGCTTCAATAACAAATAAAAGAACGTACTAAGCATCATGACACCAAGGCCACCAATTTGGAAAAGTCCCATTAGCACCCAAATTCCAGCGCGACTGTAAGATTCACCAATATTCACCGATGCCAGACCCGTTACACTCACCGAACTCGCTGCTGTAAATAGCGTATCAATGAATGGAATTTTAACACCTGGTTTTTGTGTGAACGGCATGCTTAGTAGTGCTGTTGCAAATGTAATCGATAGGAAATAAAACGTGATGATGACCTGAATCGGTGTTAGCCTAGACATCCTTGCACGTATTTTCCCTCGGCGCGAGTTACCACCAATCATATAATTATCCCTTTTGTTTCTCTTTTTTCCTAGCAATAATATAACCACCTAAACCAAGAGCAATCATGACGAACCAGAAGGTGATCTCCCACCCTGCTGAATCTGGAAAATGCTCTGATAAAATGCCTACTTGCGGGTTAGCCAATGTAATCACGGCCATTTTCACCCCAACCCACCCAACAATCAAGAAGGCGGCTGTTTCTAAAGTAGGGTAACGCTTCAATAATTTCACCACTTGTGTTGCTGCAAAACGAATAACGATTAATCCTGCTAAACCTCCCAAGAACATCACAGTAAACTGACCCGCACTCATACCACCAATTTCGTATGTACCGATTGCTGGTAAAGTAACCACTAGAGCGGCAGCCGCAAGCATCGAATCCAAGGCAAAGGCGATATCTGTTAACTCCACGCGTGCCACTGTTCCCCAGAAAGATGCTGGCTTTGGTTCTTTTTCTTCTTTTTCTATTTTATTCTTGTTGGTATTTTTGTCCCAAATGTGCTTTATTGCTAAGTAAAGTAAATACAGGGCACCAATCGCTTGTATTTCCCAAAAATTAACTAAATAGGAAATAATAAGCATTGCAATCAATCGAAAAACAAAGGCTCCGACCAGCCCATAAAATAAGGCTTTTCGTTGCTGATCATGCGGTAATTTTTTAACAATGACAGCCATAACAACAGCATTATCCGCTGAAAGTACCCCTTCTAGCACAATCAAAATCAAAAATACCCATATATATTCTCCCCAAATCGAGATATCCATGTCCACCCCACCATTTCTTTACTCTCCACTTTACCATATCTTCTACTCTATTTGCTAACTATATATAACGGAAAAACTCCCGTAAACGCAACGGGAGCAAGATTCCATTTTTATTAAGCTTTTGCATCTGGATTTTTTTTGGCTGCACGAACAGATATGAGCCAGCCCCATAAGATGATGGCAATCATGACTGCCCAGAATGTTAATTTCCAAACAGTTGAGTGTGGGAAGTGCTCTGGGATGATTCCTAATTCTGGATGTGCTAATGTGTAAACAACTAGCTTCACACCGACCCATCCTACAATGAGGAAGGCAGCTGTTTCAAGAGATGGATATTTTTTCAGTAATTTTACGAATTGTGTTGCAGCAAAACGGATACAGATTAAGCCAACGAGTCCACCGATAAACATCACGCTAAATTGTCCCGTATCTAGTCCACCAATTGTGCCCCAGCCTGTTGCTGGAAGTGTAATTGCTAGTGCTACAGCAGCTAACATCGAATCAATCGCGAAGGCAATATCGGCAATCTCCACTTTTAAAACAGTTACCCAGAAGCTGGAACCCTTACCTTCCTTCACTTTATGCCCATCGTCTTTACCTTTTGCGTGCTTCCACATATGGCTAATACAAATATAAAGCAAATATGCAGCTCCAAGCGCTTGAACTTGCCAAACTTCTGCCAAAAAGGAAATTAAGAAAAGAGCTGCAAATCGGAACACAAATGCGCCAATCAAGCCGTAAAATAGGGCTTTTTTCTGCTGTTCATCCGGTAAATGTTTTACCATAACCGCCATAACAACCGCGTTATCGGCCGCTAGAATACCTTCCAAACCAATTAAGACAAGTAAAACCCATCCGTACTCTAAAATCATTGCTGTATCCAAATAAAATTCCTCCTTTTTTCTTTCAACCGTCGTCAGCGTCTCCTAATCAAACACAAAAAACGAGACCCCTGCCAGATGTTTGGCAAAGGTCTCGCTGACATTTTCATGAAATGTTGATAAAACCGATGGATACGATATCCATGTAATGACGACTTTATCTCAGTCTACTAAATAAGACTAACGCTACTCCCCCTTGACGAATGTCAAAAGTGATATTTGATTGATAGAAAAATAATATCATAGAATTAGTCCAACTGTCAACAAAGCTTTTCATTGACAGAATGGTGTGTTATTTGACTAAAAATTTATTTTTATTTCATATTTAATTTAGCACAGTTTTATCTTTTTTTGCGATACTGGAAAGAAAGAGGGGGGAAATCGATTTGAAGAAAATAATGTTAATACTTGCATCGCTCACATTAGTCGCCTGCTCCAATGAGAATAGCCAAGAACCTAAAGCAAAGAAGGTTTCTGTGGAATCTCAAGGCCATAAATATAATTATGATGTTGTAACTTCTGCCACAACTACCACATTCGGCACGCACCCCGAGGCAAAATTCACACCAGCAGAAAAAGAAGCGCGCATGTTTTGGTCTGTTCAGCCACCGATTGGTATTATCCATGGGAATTATTATAAGAATGAGCTTGATTTTGATGGTGGAAATCATGGCATCTTAGAGTTAGTAACAGACAATGATGGCAAGCTAATCCATGTTGAATTTAACGAGATGGCTGCACCGAACTATTACGAACCAAAGTATGCTAATGCATCGAAACGCCTTTCTGACTATGCTTTTTTCCAAGCCGAGAACACCCGAACAGATGACACGTTAGTAACTTGGGTGAATGGCATTACATTTTTAGAAGGTCAGATGCTTGCAGAAAACCGACTAGATGGTAATTTCGAGACAGTAAGAGGTTCTTCGACTAGTGCTAGAAATGGAATGATGCCGCTTGCTGAGGAAATGAAAGATTGGGTGAAAAAGCCATTTGGATTTTACTATTATGGGATTGCAGAGCCACTTGGCAATGGTCTAACAGCGCGTCTACAAGTCGTTACAGCTGATGATAAGATTATTTCTGTAAAGTATGATGAAATATTTGCTGATAACAAAAAGGACATTACAGACCCTAAACTACAAGCTTTTTATCGCCAATCCAAATACTATTCGCTAGATTATAGCAAAGAAACCGCCAATGCTTTCATAAAATTCGCAGATGGCATTGAACAGCAGGTTTTGGGTACACAAAACTTGCTCACTATTCCTAAGCAGGACTACAAAGACTTTCAGAACTACGAAAAATTAGCTCGTAAACTCCAAGCAGAGATGGATAAATAAAAACCTAGCGATGAATTTTCTATCCAATTCATCGCTAGGTTCTACTATTTTTTACGAGCTAGGAAACCTATAGACGTCAGTGTTAAAAAAGTACCAATGATGGTAACTAGGCTGTCTGTCGTATCTCCAGTTTGGGGTAATATTTTCATGGCTGGTGGATTCGATGTTTCCTTTTCCTGTATAGCGCCTTTCCTCGGTGTTACTTTCACAATCAGCTTTTGCCCTACATATACTTCGCTACTCGGGAGTTTGTTCCATATTTTTAGTTGTTCTGTCGTTGTTTCGAATTTTTTTGCAATGCTTGGAAGCGTATCTCCTTTTTTAACAACGTATATTTGTAATTCATTATCGCCATCTATCATCGTGCTTACTTCCGGTATCACAACGATTGGTTCTGTGCTAGGCTCTGGTGTTACTGGTGGTTTTGTTGCCACTGGCGGATCTGGCGTTACTATTGGCGGCTCAACTGGTGGTGGATTATTCCCGCTACCTTCACCTTCCCCACCTCCTGAATAATCATTGACAGTTGCATTTCTTGTTTGTTCTTCAATATTTGAACCACCAATTTTAGCGGTATTTTTATAGCTGAACTGACCGCCCGCCATTTTCGTTTGGTACGTTATTACGACCGATGTATCGATAAGGTCGCCTAACTCTAAACGAAAACTACGCTTTGAATCCAGCACCACATTTTCAGTTCTCGTGTACAGTTCTTTTTTATCAGCATCGCGGTACTTTAGTTTTACTGGGCCATAGAGTGATTGTCCTGCTCCCATAATATCACTATAATAAGCATCATTTATGTCTTCGAGCGCGTTATTGAGTGTGACCGTCCAATTAATAAGACTGCTATCTTTCGTATCAATTCGTCCTTGCTTAAATACTACAGTCGGCGTAACCGTTCCACCACCTCCATTTCCTACCTTATGAATCATGATATCAAGCGTCGTGTAATCACCGGCCAATGGAAAAGCAATTGAATTTGATTGATCCGTTACAATGTTATTTTTGTTAAAATCTGCATAAAAAAACATCGATCCTTTAATATCTATGTGCGTGTCAACAAATGTCGTAAAAGTCAGTATAATTTTGTTGTTTATCGGATCTACAATCGCCGTTGCTACTGTGTTGCCACTATCATCTTTTAGCAAAAACGGTGCAAAACTGACATATTTCAGTTGCTCAGGTAATGGTATCGTCATCGTTTCACCGCTATGTACTGCTTGTGTCAATTCCCAATTGTAAACCACTTTCACACGATCATTTTCTTTAAAATCCGTGCTAGCAACTCCATTTTTATTTTGCATTTCTACATGCGTAAAGAACTGTGAGCCGTAGTCTGTTGCCGCTTTTGCTTCTTGCCCTCCCGTAACCAACACAGAAATGCTAAACAATAGAACTCCCATTAAAATAAATACTATCTTTCTCATTTCCTCACCCCTTAATGTAATATAAATTTCATTTTCCCTTGTTTTTTCTTTTGAAACACAAAAAGAGCCCAAAATAGGCTCTTTCATGATTTATAGCAAGGATGTTAATTCAATATCTGGGTTCTTATCGTGGAACCAGTTTAATGCGAATTCATTTTCAAATAGGAATAATGGCTTGTCGAAACGATCTTTTACGAGCATGCTTCGTTGTGTAGATAGTTTTTCATCCACGTCTTCTTCTTTGATCCAGCGCGCAATTTTCGAACCGATGGGCTCCATTCGAATCTCAGAATTATATTCATTGTTCATGCGGTGTTCAAAAACTTCAAATTGCAGTTGGCCAACTGCACCGATAATGTAATCTTCCATACGCCACGTTTTGAAAAGCTGAATCGCACCTTCTTGAACGAGCTGCTCAACTCCTTTGTGGAAATGCTTTTGCTTCATCACATTTTTTGCAGAGACTTTCATGAACAGTTCCGGCGTAAATTGTGGTAGTTTTTCATATTGAAGCGTCTTGCTAGCATTCGTAATCGTATCGCCAATTTGATAATTCCCTGTATCGTATAAACCAATAATATCCCCAGCAACTGCGGTATTAACAGTTTCACGATCATCTGCCATAAATTGCGTCGAATTACCAAGTTTAATCGGCTTGCCGGTACGTGTTAAGTTCACGGACATGCCCCGTTCAAATTCACCCGAACAAATGCGCACAAACGCAATCCGGTCACGATGTGCTGGGTTCATGTTTGCTTGGATTTTAAAGATAAAACCAGAAAATTTGTCCATATAAGGGTTTATTTCACCTTCATTAGATTGGCGAGGTTGTGGTGCTGGCGCAAAGTTTACATACGTTTTCAAGAATGTTTCCACACCAAAATTTGTTAAGGCACTACCGAAAAATACTGGTGTTAGTTCACCCGCGGCAATGCGCTCTTCACTGAAATCATTGCCAGCTTCATCTAGCAACATAATCTCCTCAAGCGCTTGTTCATAATAGCTGGAATTTTGAATCACATGCGGCTCCACTAAATCACCATTTTCACCAAGAGGTAAGAAGCGTTCGTCACCTTCCACACGGTATTGTTCCACTTGACGGTGATAGCGATCATATAGCCCACCAAGCTCTTTACCCATACCAATCGGCCAGTTCATTGGATACGATTCGATGCCCAAAACTTCTTCCAATTCGGCAAGCAATTCAAGTGGCGCTTTTCCTTGACGGTCCATTTTGTTGATAAAAGTAAAAATAGGAATACCACGCATCCGACAAACTTTGAAGAGTTTCAAGGTTTGTGCCTCAATCCCTTTCGCGCTATCAATAACCATGACCGCACTATCGACCGCCATCAACGTTCGATACGTATCTTCACTAAAATCCGAGTGACCCGGTGTATCCAAAATATTAATCCGTGAACCTTCATAATCAAATTGCATTACCGAACTCGTCACCGAAATACCACGCTGTTTCTCGATTTCCATCCAGTCACTCGTCGCAAACTTACCCGACTTCTTCCCTTTGACTGTTCCCGCTGAGCGTATCGCCCCACCAAAAAGCAATAACTGCTCAGTAATCGTTGTTTTCCCAGCATCCGGATGAGATATAATTGCAAAAGTTTTGCGCGAAGCAACTTCTTTTTTCAAATCTTGAACCATTTTCAAATTCCTCCTAGACATACTCACATTTCCTTAGTATATCATATCCAGACGTTTTTGAGATAGTTTTTGGAAAAAATAATATGTAGAAAATGAAGCTAAATATCGACGCTTTATTGTGTCTATACTTAGCTTCATACAAGTTTAATTCGTATCTTTTCTTCGTGTTGTCGTCATAAATACGATACTACCGCTGATAAAGATTACTCCCAGTAAAAGAAGCAGAGAAGTATTGCTGTCACCGGTTGCTGGTAATGCTTCTGTTGGCGTTACTTTTACAGGGCTTTCATCCGTTTTATTGACAGGTACATTCGTTTCTTTTTTCGGTGGTACTGTTGTTGCATTACCGCCTACTTGTCCTGATGGTATCGTTGGTTTGACTGGTTTTGTAATTTCTCCACCACCTGGTGCCGGCGCAGCTGCGGTCAACGTGATTTGAACAGGTTTCGTTGTCGCCACTCTACTGCGCACCTCACTTGTGAGTTGGACTGTTCCTTCATAAACGCCTGCTTTTGGAGCCTCCCAATCCAGATTTGTTACAGCGAGTGTGATATCCAAATCATGTTGCTCCGCGTCGCCTTCCAATTGATAATATCCACGAGCTGCTAGTTTTTGTAACAAATACAACTCTTTTTCACTTTGTCCAGGTTGCGCCATGAGTTCAGCAACTGGTAATGTGATTTTATCTAAACTCTCAAGCTTATTTTCTCGGGGTATCACTTCGAAAATAGCCTCTATTTTATGACTAGTTGCTAGTGATTCAAATGTATACGTGCTTCCTGAGAGCGTTACAGCTTTTCCATCTACTAGTACTTGTTGCAAGCGATATCCAGTATCTGCCCTCACCGTATAACTAGGTTTTTCGCCAACTGCATACGTTTGTTTGCCACTCGGTGTAATCGTTCCACCAACACCGGCCGAAGCTTCAATTTCAAAAGTTTCCGTGCCATTTTTCAAAACGAGCGTGGATAGCGCGCCTACTTTTACAGTACTCGTCTCGGCGGTTAAATCTGTCGTTGTTTCGCCAATTCTAGCCCAGTATTTATTCGCTGGAATCGCAATTTCTTTCTCTGCTTTATTCACATTGAAAGCAACAACATATGATGTATCGCCATCTTTTAATTCGTATGCTACTATGCTGTCATCTTGCTTGATAATCTTCATTTTTTGATTAATATCAGCATAATTGGTGAGTCGGAAAAGTGGCTCGGAATTTCGCAACTGCATCACCGCTTCAATCTCTTGAACCGAATCGATGTTTTCTGCATATCGTTCCCAATCTAGCTTATTGATAGCATCACTCGACTGGTAACTATTCTCATCCTGATCTTTCGTTCTGAAAAATTCTTGTCCGGCATGAATAAACGGCACACCCTGTGATAGTAGCACCATGCTCGTTGCCATTTTTTGCATTTTCTTTTTATCCTGCTCAGAGTCAGTTGGATTTGAGTACGCCAATTTATCCCAAAGTGTCAAATTATCATGCGCCTCAGCGTACTGAATTACTTGGCTAGGTTGCGTGAAATCATAAATTCCTTGGCCTTGATCGCGAAGACTTCCTGCTAACATATTTTTCGCGATAAGTGATTCTTTCCCTGCGGCACCATTCACAAAGCCAGGCTCTGATTCGTGTCCACCCCATGTGCTTCCCTTGATTGCATCACGAATCGAGTCATTAAAATGTGCTATTTCTGGCATTTTAGAGGCATTTTTTTGGTTGGCTTTAGCATCACTTGCAAGCGGTGTTCCCAGATCCCAGCCTTCGCCAAGCACGATAATCGATGGATCAATTTTATTCAATTCTGCTTTAATCGCGTTCATTGTATCGACATCATGAATTCCCATCAAGTCAAAACGGAAACCATCCATGTGATATTCTTTCGCCCAATAAGCGACACTATCAACCATGTATTTCCGCATCATTGCACGCTCAGAAGCAGTATCATTGCCAACACCTGTGCCGTTCGCAAGCTTGCCATCATCACCATATCGAAAATAATAGCCCGGAACCGTTTTTTCGAAAGAATGCGCCCCTGCGTCAAATACATGATTATATACAACGTCCATAATAACACGCAAACCGTTGCTATGAAGCCCTTGCACCATCTGTTTTGCCTCTTGAATCCGCGTCACAGGATTGTATGGGTTCGTGCTATAGCTACCTTCTGGGACGTTATAGTTTTTCGGATCATAACCCCAGTTATACGGTAGCGCGCCCAATTGTTCCGAAGCGTTATTGTGATTTTCCTCATTCAACGATGCATAATCAAACATCGGCAAAATTTGAACGTGCGTGATGCCCATTTTTTTTAGATAGTCGATTCCAGTTGCATCACCACCTGCCGTCTTCGTCCCTTCTTGAATCACACCTAAATATTTCCCTTTGTTCACCGTATCTTTATTGGCAATCGAGAAATCCCGAATGTGCATTTCATAAATAATCGCATCAGTCGGATTCGTAAACGCTGGCATCCGATTTGTCTCCCAATTTGCTGGAACCATGACTGCCGGATCTAAAATAACCGAACGATTCCCATTCGCCGTTGCAGCTTTCGCATATGGATCTTGAGACACCGTTTTCTTGCCATCCGCAAAAACTAAATCATACGTATAGGCTGTACCGGAAGGGAGTTTTGCCGCGAATTCCCAGATTCCTTGTGCTTTTGGTGTCATATCATAGCTCTGTGCTACCGGACTGTTCGGCAAATTATCCTGATATGTCGTCAACTTCACACTTGCGGCTGTCGGAGCCCATAAACGCCATACACTCTGATCAGCACCATATGTTGCTCCCAACGGTTCCGCGCCCGTGTAAGCATATTTTGCATCAAATGCTTGGTTCCGAACGATGCTCGTCGTATCCACAAGCTTCTCGCCAAATCCATCCGTCTTCACCGTCAAGGCAACTTGAATCGGCAAATCCTGCATCGTTTCAATATAGAAAACCGATGAATTCGTGGCATCTCGTCTAATATTCGAAATCGTAACCGCGTTTCCATCCTCCGTAAGCGTCACATCCGCCATCAAGTCAAGCGGCGTTGCATCACGATTCAGTGTCACCTTCACTTCCTTGAACCCTGTCAAACTTGCCGTTTTTATCTGCTTCGTCGCATCCGCAAAGTTTGGATTACGGTAGCCTGTCTTATCCCCACTTACAATCCAAACCTCCGCTTTGCCATCATCTGTGAACAGATAAACAAAACGATCGTCCTCCGTCCCGTCCTTCTCCCAATTACCATTCGCATTATTCGCAATAATAAATCCTAAATTCGACAAACTTGCCCCACTAGAAGCGTTAAAAGTCGCCTTCACCGATTGCCAATCACCGTCCGCTTGACCATCTGCAAAATTAATCGTTTGCGTTCCAGTTGCGCCATCCGCCCATGAATGCACAAACCAATTCGTATAATCATTATCATCACGATGATAATAAAATGTCACTTCTAAATTCTCATGACTTGGTAAGACCGCCAAATTCGCTGGTTTTGTAGCAATAGCTTCCTCACCATAATTTAGCCAAACCTCAGTAATTCCTTCTTTTGTAGAAATATAACGATCACTGCTAATATCACGATCGCCACCCCAACCAGAACCATTTTTAATCAAAAATCCGAGTTCCGATTGCACGCCATCTACGTCCAGAATCGCTACTTTCGAATAGTCACCATACGCATTCGTGTCCTCAAAAACAACCTCATGCCCAGCAACCCCATCGTTATTCCACACCCACATTTGCCATGCTTTGCTCGCTTGGTCTTTTGGATTGTAATGAACAATGACTTTCGTTTTACTCTCCCTATTTTCCGATAACGCACTGTCATTCACCGAATTAGCTAACTTCGCTTGCTGTGCCACATCTGGCTTCGGTGCTACTGTTTCCTCTGCAAAACCTTGAATCCCCAATCCAAAACTCTGTATAGCAAAGATAGCAATCATGATGGAGACTAGATACTTACGCCACATTTTCTTCAAATCCCTAACCCCTTTTCTATTTATTAGAAAGCGCTTACTCAACCTAAAGTATAATCAAGCTCGACTGGTTAAATCAACCTAAATTTAACTGTTAACGATAACAAGTTGTAAAATCGCTATATATATCAGATTTTTCTTCATTCCTAATAAAAATAGCTGGATACAGCAATCATAGCGATTACCATACCCAGCTATTTTTAATCCTCTTCTACCTTATTGCCTGTTGCTTCCACTTCTGTAACTTCTACAGGCTTCTGCGATTTCACAGCATCCGTCAGATCCTCAATGCTTCCTTTTACATTCCCTTTACCTGAAAAATTCTCAAGCAATTCACGGATATCGAGCCCTGTCGTTGCTTTCAAGCTTTCTTGTGCTGTCGCCATCAAATTCGTCGCATAACCGCTAACCTTATTCGCGCCACCATTGCTTTCACTACTACCAGTATCCACAACTGTAATCGTATCAATATTCCCCATCGGAGCCGCCACTTGTTTTGCGTACTCAGGAAGCATACTCACGATCATATCAAGCATCGCAGCCTGGCCATACAACTCGTATGCTTCGGCAATTTTACGTTTCGCTTCTGCTTCGGCAAGACCTTGTAGCTTGATAACCTCGGCCTCGGCTGTACCTTGCGCACGCTCTGCCTCAGCTTTTGCGATACCTTGTACTCGCACTTGCTCGGCTTCGGCTTTTGCTAGCGTTTCGATTCTGTATTGGTTCGCTTCTGCTTCCGCGTACTCTTGACTCTTACGGGCTGCTGCTGCTTGCTCAATCGAATAACGATCCGCATCTGCTTTTTTCTTCACTTCGGCATCATATTGACGCTCACGGCGCTTAATTTCACGTTCTTCCAATTCAATTTGCTTCTCACGCTCAATGATTTGAACTTGCATTTGCTGCTCCACAACTTCTTGTTTAGAGCGTGCCGATTCCAAGTCATACGCCTGATCGGCAATCGCTTTCGCCGATTCTTGCTCGCTACGATATTCCGCGACTTTCAACTGGTTTTGCTTTTCTGCCTCAGCAATCTCTGTTTTACGCTCCAGCTCCGCACGTGTCGCCTCTTTCTCTGCTTCGGCACGTCTCATCCGCGTTTCTTTTGTCGCTTCTGCTTCGGCAACATCCGCATCACGCTTCACCTGTGCAATTCGTGGCTTACCTAAAGCATCCAAGTATCCATTGTTATCGCGCACTTCTTTTAGCGTAAATGATACGATAATAAGTCCCATTTTTGACAAATCTTGCGTTGCGACACCTTGCACTTCTTGGGAAAATTTATCTCGATTTTTATATATTTCTTCCACGGTCATCGAGCCCAGAATCGCACGCAAATGCCCTTCCACAACCTCGATTGCCTCATTTTCACGTTCTTGTGTTGTTTTTCCTAAAAATTGTTCGGCAGCTGTCGCAATTTCTGAAATCGAGCCACCAATTTTGATAATCGCTGTTCCGTCTGCCGTTACTGGAACACCTTGCTCCGTATAAATTTCTGGCGTCCGTACTTCTAGCTTGCTCGATAGTAAACTAAGTGGTGAAGACTGCTGGAACACCGGCATAACAAACGTACCACCACCGCGTACAATTTTCACCCGCTTGCCGCCCTCATCAACGAACACATTTTTACCACCTAGATAACTCCCTGAAACAATCAACGCTTCATCCGGCCCGACTGTCTTATATTTCGTAATAAATACGATCAAAAACAGTAATAAAATAGCGACCGCAATAATCACAATCATCGTCATACCATTTGTCAGTAACTCCATTTTAGTAATTCCTCCTCGTCGTCTCTGTTTTTAAAACTAGGCTCTCTTTACTTCAAAAATGGTTCATACGGCACAACCGTCACAAAAGAATCCGTGGCATCAATTATTAATACCGTTTCATCTCGTCCGATTGGCTCATTCTCATCACTTTTGGCAGCTTTGGAAATATTACCAGCATTCATTTCGATAATTACCTCACCAAAACCATCTTTTGGAACAGGCGTAATCACTTTTGCTATTTTCCCCTCTAAATCCTTCGTCTCATACGCAATCGAGTCGCTCTTTTTCGAAAGCGGTAAAAGAATTCCAAAATAAAGAATCGATGAAAAAGCAACCCCAACCACAATCGCCGCAATCAAAATCGTAGTACTGGAAAAAGACGTAAATCGCTCACCACAATACCCCGTTGCCGCTGCAAATCCCATGAAATAAAGTAAAACAGAACCTGGAATTGGTAGTAAATCCAATACGAAGCTGATAAGTCCCACAGAAAATATAAGCGCTGTCAAAATATCGATTAAAATAATTATTCCGACAACAACCAACACCGTGAAATAAACCGTCTCGATTGGGTATCCAAATAGTGTCATTATCATACCTCCATTCCACTACGAGAACATTAGCCTCATTACTATTGTACCAAATTCCCCACTAACTCACAAGCAGCTCGAGAAACGCTTGTGAATTAGTGGGGAATCACAGAATATGACTCAGCGTGTCGACAAACGCTCATTGTTGGGGCTATTCGAAGTGATGCTGAGTTAGAGCCCCAATATGCAGGAGAGCAAAGCGAGCCTGTAATCCTTTCTGTTAAAAACTCCGTTCCAGTGCTCTTCTACACTGCGTTTCGCATAACTTCTCACATGGTCGGGGATAAGACTCCCTCTCTGTTTTCAGTCAACGTACGCAAGGAAGCTCCACGCTGGTACTCGCTTTTGCCTAGAAACTAAGCTTGAAGGACGGCAGACAAATGAAATTTCTCTGCATATTGGAGGACTAACTCATTTCATGTCGAAGAACTCCAACAACACGCTGAGGTTTTGCGGAAAATCATGTGAGGTAGTTTTTCTACAGTCTGTAAGACTTTCACTATTTTTCGGCTTTTAATTATAACAAGGATTCTATTTGTTCTTTCATGCTCATTGGGCTGTCTTTTGGTGCATAGCGTTCAACTACATTGCCATCGCGATCTAGTAAAAACTTGGTGAAATTCCATTTGATTCCGCCACCTAGCAGTCCTTTTTTTTGCTTTGTCAATATGTCAAATACGGGATTAATATCGGAGCCACGCACTTTTGATTTCGCAAAAAGCGGAAAAGTCACGCCGTAATTAATTTTGCAAAATTCCTCTATTTCGCCCGATGTGTCTAGTTCCTGATTCATGAAACTGTCTGATGGGAACCCCAAAACCGTAAATCCTTTATCTTTATATTCTTGATAGAGTTTCTCTAATTCTTCATACTGTGGTGTGAAACCGCATTTGCTCGCTGTGTTTACGACAATCATAACATCACCTTTATACTGATCTAGTGATACTGTTTCGCCGTGTAGTGTCTCTTGCTCTAATTCAAAAATAGACATATTCTTCTCCTCCTATTTCACCATTTTAGAAAATAAATACGCGTGTACTAATTTCTCTGTATGATATAAAGAATCTCGGTGCGTCCGTTCATATGCATGACTTGCATCGATTCCTGGGCCAATCAAACCGTGCACAATATCAAACCCAGCCTTAATTGCAGCACTTGCATCAGAACTATAGAATGGATAAATATCGACTTTATAATCAATCTCATTCTCTTTACAAAGTTGCACAAGATTTTTTCGTAAACCGTAATGATAAGGGCCACTTCCATCTTTTGCACAAATCGAAACGGTATACTCATCTGATGTTTGTCCATCACCAAGCGCGCCCATATCAATTGCCAAATACTCGATGGTCTCAACAGGAATATTAGAATTCCCGCCGTAGCCAATTTCTTCATTGTTAGAAATTAAAAAATTCGTCGTATATGGTAATTCTGCGCTATCTTCTTGCAGCTTTTTCAGTAAACGGAGCAAAATAGCAACACTCGCTTTATCATCTAAATGGCGCGATTTAATAAATTCCTCGTTAATGATTTCCACGCGTGGATCGAGTGACACAAAATCCCCAACGCCGATTCCCAGTTTAGCAACATCTTCTGGGTTAAAAACTTTCGCATCCAGCCGAATCTCTATATTTTTTGCATCACGTGGCGCCGTTCCAGCATCTTGATATACGTGAACTGACGTTTGATGCATCAAAATAGTTCCTGTATATTGCTTGCCATCACTCGTTTCAATCAGACAGTATTCTCCTTCAATAGCATTAAAACGGTAACCTCCAATTAAGTTAATCGCCAAGCGCCCGTCTGGTTTCACCTGCTTTACCATCGCTCCTAATGTATCCACATGTGCTGTCAACATCCGTTGCTTCGTTGTATCTTTCCCTGGAACACTAACTAACAAGGCGCCTTTATGATTTCTTTCACTCGCAATTCCTGCCTCTTTCAAGTAATCTTCCACAAAAGCAAGTACCTGTTCTGTATTTCCTGTCGGGCTCGGTATCATTGTCAACTGCTTGATTAGCTCCATTGTCTCTAATGTATTCGGTTCAAACGCCATTCTTCAATTCCTCCTAACACTTTCTTCTCTTGTCCATTATACCCCTTTTTCAAATTAATGACGGCTATCTTGCTTTTTTCGATTTGACTTATGTTATAATTTTATTGATGTGTGAAAGGAGTTTTTATTGAAATGGAACAAACGAATACAAAAAGGACCGCTGTTACAATTGCCGTGTTTGTGGCAACTTTTATGGCCGCGATTGAGGGCACAATCGTTAGCACTGCAATGCCTACAATCGTTAGCGCCTTAAATGGCATTGAGCTAATGAACTGGATTTTCTCGATTTATTTACTTACTTCGGCCGTTACTGTCCCAATTTACGGAAAATTATCCGATTTGTTCGGTCGTAAAAAAATTTTTATCATTGCTACCGTTATTTTCATTGTCGGTTCCTCACTCTGCGGTTTTGCGCAAACGATGGAACAACTCATTATTTTTAGAGCCATTCAAGGAATTGGAGCTGGCGGAATTCTACCTACAACAATGACCATTATTGCTGATGTTTATCCTTTTGAAAAACGTGCCAAGGTGCTCGGTTTCATGGGTTCTGCATGGGGAATTGCTGGTGTTTTTGGACCGCTACTCGGTGGTTTTTTGGTCGATCAATTATCGTGGCACTGGATTTTCTTTATCAACGTGCCGGTTGGAATTTTGACAATTATACTTATATCGATATATTTGAAAGAACACATAATTAGGGTGAAGTTGCCGATTGATTACCTCGGTACCACGCTGTTCACGATCGCGTTACTCGGGTTACTATTCGCTCTACAACGAGCTGGCGAAACATTGAATTGGCTGGAACCGCTTGTTGTTATTTTGTTAATCGGTTCGGTGATACTATTTATAGCCTTCTACTTCGCTGAAAAACGAGCGCAAGACCCAATCATGCCGTTTGTTCTCTTTAAAAATCCAGTCGTGTTAATCGGCAACTTAATCGGCTTTCTCGTGAGCGCGTTTTTGATTGGCATCAACGTATACATTCCGATGTGGGCGCAAGGCATGATGGGACATGGTGCCATGATTGCTGGATTGATGATTGCACCGCTTTCGGTAAGCTGGATTATTGGCTCCTTTATCGGTGGGCGGTTGTTAATGTCCATTGGGAATAGGCATACAGTTGGTATTGGCGTTATTATCACGACTGTTAGTGGACTTTTCTTAGCGTTATTTCCGAGCGCGACACCAGATGTTTATTTCTATCTCGACAGCGCTTTGATGGGTTTTGGATTTGGAATTATTTTCACAACAACGACCGTTACCGTACAAGATGCCGTGAAAAAAGAACAGACAGGTATTGCGACTGCTTCCAATACGCTATTCCGTACAGTCGGTCAGACGATTGGTGTGGCTGTATTTGGAACAATTTTCAATTCTGTGCTAGCAAGCGGTTTTAAAAATGCCGAAACTGGTGTGAACCGCGATAACTTAAACCAACTTATCAGTCCTCAAACATCAGGAAATGTGGATGCTGCTCTCGTTGAACCATTGCGAGACGTTCTGTATAGCGGACTCCACATGGTTTTTTGGGCCATGTTCGCCTGCTGTCTACTCAGCTACGCGATTCATTTTATCTTACCGAAAAAACATGTTTCAGGAAATCAATAAAAAAGTAGTGCTACAAAATCCAAATTTTAGATTTTGCAGCACTACTTTTTTCATATGATGGAACCACTTTATCAAATTCCGTAAATCACTTCACTTTATAAATCCATCCTTCTGGTGCTTCTACATCACCAAATTGAATCCCACAAAGCTCATCGTATAATTTTTTTGTAACTGGGCCAACTTCTGTTTCACTATAAAACACATGGAAATCATCATCATTTTGTATTCCACCGATTGGTGAAATAACGGCCGCGGTTCCACATGCTCCAGCTTCCGTGAATTCATCCAATTTATCAATAAACACATCACTTTCCTCCGCTTTCATGCCTAAGCGGTGTTCTGCCAAATAAAGTAATGAATATTTCGTAATACTTGGCAAAATAGATGGTGAATACGGTGTTACAAAGCGATTATCTTTCGTGATACCGAAGAAATTCGCTGCTCCCACCTCTTCAATTTTTGTATGTGTCGCGGGATCTAAATAAATACAGTCGCTGAACTCGCGATCTTTCGCTATTTTTCCTGGATACAAACTTGCAGCGTAATTACCGCCAACTTTCGCGGCTCCTGTACCGTTTGGAGCTGCACGATCATACTTTGAAATAATGAAGTTCGTTGGATTTAAGCCACCTTTGAAATATGGACCAACTGGGCAACAAAATACAGAAAACATGAACTTAGGTGCTGTCCGAACTCCCAAGTTATCGCCAATTCCAATCAAGTATGGGCGCAAATACATCGTCCCGCCTGAACCATATGGTGGCATATAAGCTTCATTTGCCGCAACCACTTGCTTACACGCTTCAATAAAACGTTCTTCCGGAAATTCAGGCATCAATAACCGATCACAACTACGCTTCATCCGTTGTGCATTTTGGTCCGGTCGGAATAAATTAATCGACCCATCCGCGCAACGATACGCTTTTAGTCCCTCAAAACATTGTTGTCCGTAGTGAATCGCTGTGGAGCCTTCCGCGATGTGAACGACATTATCTTCTGTCATTGTCCCCTCATCCCACTTGCCATTTTCCCAAATAGAAACATAGCGCAAATCCGTTTTAATGTACTCAAAACCAAGTGTGCTCCAATCAATATCCTTACTACTCATGCGATTCCCACCCTTTTTCTTCTATTATTTGATTTGTTTATTATATCATAACTCCACAGCTTTTGAAAAAAGACATGCAATCTTTTGAAAAAAAACTGATTATTTAAGCAAAAGTTTCCCTATCGTTTTCATTTTGTGGTAGAATGTAAATACGTTATCGAAGTTTGGCTCTTAATATCTTGCTCACAGGTTATTGTCTAATAATTCGGACAACGAATAAAGAAGGGGGATTTGCAAATGTCAGAAGCAAAAATGTTGGAACAAAAGATTTGGAGTAATGTTTTAAACGAGGAACTGGACTTATTAATTTATTTACCGCCAACGTTTTCGCCGCTTTCGAAGTACCCTTTTTTCTTAGTACAGGACGGTAAGGACTATTTTCAGTTCGGTAAGTTGGCACGGTTTGCTGATGAATTGGCAGAAAATCATCAGATTCAAGAGGCCATTTTTGTCGGTATTCCTTACAAAACTGTAGAGGATCGCCGGGCAAAGTACCATCCGAATGGCTCGCAAAACGAAGCTTATATCCGCTTTTTAGCACATGAGCTTGTGCCTTATATTGAAGCTACTTTTCCAACATATCACATGGGGGCAAGTAGATTTTTGATGGGAGACTCATTGGGTGCTAGCGTGTCTTTAAAAGCGGCTCTGAAATATCCGCACACTTTTGGTAATGCAATTTTGCACTCCCCACTCGTGAATGACGAACTGATGACGCTTGCGAATAAAGCGAACCCCGCACTTGTTAAAATTTTTCACGTGATTGGTAGTGAAGAAACAGAGGTTTCCATGACAAATAATGAGGTGGCCAATTTTTTAGAACCGAATTTAGCGCTTCACCAGGTTTTACAATCACGCGGTTTTGAGTATTATTTTCAAGAGTTCGAAGGCAAGCATCGCTGGAAATATTGGCAACCGTTTGTAAAAGAAGCATTACAATTTATGCTAGACAAAGAACAATTTGAAACAGAAGATATGACCGTTTAAGGAGGAATAGAAAGCATGGCAGTAAAGCAAGTAACAGATAAAAGAGGGAAACAAGATGCCTTTGATATTCGAAATGAGGTATTTGTCTTGGAACAAAAAGTTGATCCGGAATTAGAATGGGATGAATTCGATAAGCTTGATTCGACCGTCATGTTCGTGGATTATGATGAAGACGGTACGGCGCTTGCAACAGGTAGATTCCGCGCATTACCTGAATATGGGAAGGTAGAGCGAATCTGTTCTCGTAAAGTAGCCCGTAAAAAAGGTAGCGGCCGCCGTATTATTGAGGCCATTGAGCGAGAGGCATTAGCACAAAATGTAACTTTATTGAAGCTAGGCGCACAAACAACAGCAATTCCATTTTATGAAAAGTTAGGGTATGAAGTATGTTCTGATATCTTCATGGATGCAGGGATTGAACATAAAGATATGAAAAAACAATTGAAATAATGACAGTGAGAATTCCCTAATCCGGAATTCTTTTTTTATGAGCAAAATAGTTGAAAGTCAAACTTGGTCAGAGTATACTACTATCATAAGGTCAAATAAAGTCAAAGTCAGACCTAAATCTCAAAATTTATGGGAGGTTTTCCAATGAAATGTCAAAATTGTAATCAAAATGAAGCTACAATTCAATTATATATGAGCGTGAATGGGCAGAAAATGGAGATGCCCTTGTGTCCTGATTGCTACGCCCAGTTCCGGGCATCTGCTGGAAGTAATCGCGGCCAAAATGATTTTTATTCGCAAATGGATCAATTTTTTGCCAATATTGCTGGTGGGCAACAAAACGCGCAATCAGAACGCAAAGCAACCGTTAAGACGCAAACAGCAGGTGGCGGTCGTGGTGGCTTGTTAGATGAGTATGGCACTAACTTAACTGCCATGGCACGGGAGTCTAAACTTGATCCAGTCATCGGTCGTGATGAAGAAATTCAGCGCATGATTGAAATTTTAAATCGACGTAATAAAAATAATCCGGTTCTTATCGGAGAACCTGGTGTCGGTAAAACGGCAGTTGTCGAAGGTTTAGCCAATGCAATCGTTGCTGGGAATGTTCCTGCAAAGCTCCAAAACAAGGAAGTCATTCTGCTAGATGTTGCTTCCCTCGTGTCTAACACTGGCATTCGCGGACAATTTGAAGAGCGTATGAAACAGTTGATTAGCGAACTACAAGCCGATGAAAACACGATTCTATTTATTGATGAAGTGCATACGATTGTTGGAGCTGGCTCTGCTGAAGGTTCCATGGATGCTGGGAACATTTTGAAACCAGCGCTGGCTCGCGGAGAGTTGCAAATGATCGGCGCAACAACTTTAAAAGAATATCGCAAAATCGAAAAAGATGCTGCGTTAGAGCGTCGGTTCCAACCAGTTCTTGTTGACGAGCCTACGATTGATGAAACACTCACGATCCTTGCCGGTTTACAGCCAAAATATGAGGAATTCCATCACGTTATTTATGCACAAGATGCGATTGAAGCAGCGGTGAAACTGAGTGATCGCTATATTCAGGATCGTCATTTACCGGATAAAGCGATTGATTTGATGGATGAAATTGGTTCTAAATATAATTTAACATTAGAGCATGTCGACCCAAATACAATTAATGAGCTTATTATTCATTTAGAAGAGCAAAAAGATGCCGCGTTACGCAATGAAAATTATGAAGAAGCCGCATCGGTTCGAGATGAAATTACAAAGCTAAAAGAGCGCAAAGCAGATGGTACAACAGTTGAAATGCCAACGATTCACGCAGCTGATATGCAAGCACTGATTGAAGAAAAAACCGGTATCCCCGTTGGCCGTCTACAAGAAGACGAGCAATCTAAGATGAAAAATTTAGCTACCAACTTGAAATCTAAAGTTATCGGTCAAGAAGAAGCCGTTACAAAAGTTGCCAAAGCGATTCGTCGTAGCCGCGTTGGCTTGAAACAAAAAGATCGTCCTATCGGTTCCTTCCTATTTGTTGGGCCAACCGGTGTTGGTAAAACAGAGCTTGGCCGGACGCTCGCTTCTGAAATGTTTGGTTCAGAGGACGCAATGATTCGTCTAGATATGAGCGAATACATGGAAAAACACAGCGTTTCCAAATTGATTGGCTCCCCTCCTGGCTATGTTGGTCACGAAGAAGCAGGTCAGTTAACCGAAAAAGTTCGCCGCAATCCGTACAGTATTATTTTGCTGGATGAAATGGAAAAAGCCCATCCAGACGTGCAGCACATGTTTCTGCAAATTTTAGAGGATGGCCGCCTAACTGATAGTCAAGGTCGCACAGTGAGTTTCAAAGATACTGTGATTATCATGACGAGTAATGCAGGTGCATCGCTTTCAGAAGCTTCCGTTGGTTTTGCAACGACAGCCGCCGAAGCTGTGAAAAAAGAATCTGAAATTCTTGATAAACTTGGCGATTACTTCAAACCAGAGTTTTTAAACCGTTTGGATGCGATTGTGACATTCCAGAACTTAGATAAAGAGCATTTGCTTGTTATCGTGGACTTGATGCTTGCTGATTTAAACGAAATGCTAGCACCTCAAGAAATCGATTTAACAGTAGATACTGCGGTGAAAGAAAAACTGGCCGAGATTGGTTATGATCCTAATTTTGGAGCAAGACCATTACGCAGAACGATTCAATCCCATTTGGAAGACGCAATTGCCGACTTCATGATTGAGCAACCTGAGGCAAAAGAACTTGTTGCTGTGCTTGAAGATGATACGATTTCTGTCCAAGCAAAAGCATAACACTAGCAAAACGCCTTGAAAAATTTCAAGGCGTTTTTTTATGTTGATTTTTCTTGAAATACATGACAATTAGTAGCAAAATACCAATAAATACTACCGTTTTTAACATGGAAAAACTGATACTTAAGACGCTGCTAAAAGGTGCCCCGTCAAATAGAAACAACACAATCAGAGACAATGCAATGACAATTCGGAATCCAAATTTTTTACAAAATAAAAGTATGCACCCTGAAATCAAAATGTATATTCCAACAGATATCCATAGAAGCATAAATGACAATTCTCCTCTTAAAAATCGGCTGGTAAGAATGCTCCTACCAACCAATTTACTATCTTATTTAGAATCCAATAACGTGATAACCACTATCTACATGGATCATTTCGCCAGTTACGCCGCGTGATAAAGCGCTAAATAGGAATAATGCTGTATCGCCTACTTCCTCGGCTTGGGTTGCGCGTTTTAATGGTGCTTTTTCTTCTACGACTGCTAATGATTCACTGAAACTACCTACGCCACGTGCAGAAACGGTGCGGATTGGACCGGCTGAAATGGCATTGACACGAACGCCGTGCTTCCCTAAATCCATCGCCAAATATTTCACACTTGCATCAAGTGCTGCTTTTGCAACGCCCATGATATTATAATTTTTCACAACACGCTCACCGCCAAGATATGTCAACGTCACTAGACTCGCATCATCTGTTAACATCTCTAAGTGTTTTGCCGTGCGTGCAATTGCTGTGAATGAATATGCGCTAACTTCGTGCGCTTGTAGGAAACTTTCGCGATCCACTTCCAAATAATCGCCTGCCAAAAAGTCTTTATTAGCAAATGCGATACAATGTGCAATCCCAGAAATTTGACCAACTTTCGCTTTAATTGTCTCAAAAGTTGCCACAATCGCTTCTTCTTTATTTACATCACATTCGATGATAAGCGGATTTTGGTTATTTTCATTCAAAGAAGCAACCAACTCCTCAATGCTGCGCTTCGAACGATCATCTGCGTATGTAAAAATCAGATTTGCTCCTGCTTCGTTTAGCGAACGAGCAATCGCCCAGGCAATACTTCTCTTATTTGCTACGCCCATTACGACATAGTTTTTTCCCTCTAAAGTTAGATTCATTTATTCATTTCCTCCTTCAAATTACGCGCTTCTCTTCATTTTACACGAATGCTTGTCATTTTAAAACTGTTATTATTTAGGTTGTGTCAAAATACCCGCTAAATCAGGCGCTATTTCGCTATCCCAAGCCATTTTTTCTTCGGTGAATGGATGGATTAACTCCAAATGACAAGAATGTAGCGCGTGACGGCTCAATAATTCGGTTGACCCGCCATACATGCTATCACCAACAAGTGGATGCCCCACGTGCGCAAAATGAACTCGTATTTGGTGGGTTCGACCAGTTTCGAGTTGAATTTTAACGTGATCGAATGTTGGATAGCTCGCCAAAACTTCATAATTCGTTTTTGCGTATTTGCCATCTGCAACAACAGCCCGCTCAATCAGACTTTCCGGGTTCCTGCCAATGGGCGCGATGATGCTTCCTGAACGCGTCTCCATATTCCCCGAAATAAGTGCCTGATATTTACGCGTCACATGGCCCGTTTGATGTAGCGTGCTAAGTCTGCCGTGCGCATACCGTGTTTTAGCAATCAGCATCAAACCAGACGTCTCCTTATCGAGGCGCGTCACAATATGAATCGCCGAATCAATATTATTTCTCAAATAATGACCCTTCAAATGATTGGCAACCGAACCACTTGGATGATACTGCGATGGAATACTCGTCATCCCCGCCGGCTTATCCAACACCAAAATAAAATCGTCCTCAAAAACAATCGGCAGCTCACCATATTCAGCCAGCAATCGCTCATTTTCCTGCTCTTTCGGAAAAGTAATCCGAACATGATCCCCAGCCTTCACTCGGTAAAGCACATTCTCCTCTTTTCCATTCACTTCAATCTTACCATCCTCCGAAAATTTCACCGAAGTAAGCAACAACTTCGAAACAAATTTTCCTCGCAAAAAAGTACGCAGCATCAGATTTTCCTCATCCACCGCGACATCCCACTCTAAATACATATTGATACCTCTTTTAATGTTTATATCTTTTATCTTTACTGGATAAGCTCTACATCCTGCTACCAACAAATCGAGCGAAAGCGTTTGAAGATCTAGTTTAGAAATCTTTGTTTGTACGACTACCTCTAGGCTAGCTTACTTTCATTGTTTGCCAATCTTGTTGGCGGGAACGCCTCATTTTTCGACGTATCCTTCTTCGCGATCCAGCTTCACGGGCTAGCTCCTCGAAATTTTCGGGCCCTCCACAAAACCAGGTGCGGGTTTTTATTGCGACCCCTAACAAATTTTTTCGGAGCTGAACGAGCCCGTTCAGCTTTTCATTCTTCGATGAAAGAGTCGTGTACCCTCTTCCAAAATGGGAAGGAGCGGAAGCGTGCAAACATTACTTTTTGCTGGGAGACATCGTACCTGATTTCACGGACGTCGCGATGTAGAATACTTAAATGATCCATCGATACTTGGAAATCTTTATCATTGACTGGATTCAACGTTACCGAGTGATGTTTTGGTAGAATAAGCGGTGAACCAATTGTCCGGTACACGCGATTATTAATCGATGCCATTTCGGTCAGCTGCATTGCTTCAATCGATGGATGCATCAATGCGCCACCAAGTGCTTTGTTGTAGGCAGTAGTTCCTGATGGTGTTGACATACATAATCCATCTCCACGAAATCGCTCGAAGTGAGCACCGTTAATCGAAACATCCACAACAAAGGGGCCACCAGAGCTTTTAATCGTGGACTCGTTCAGCGCTAAATAGACCTTTTCTTTATTTCCACCATACTTGATTGTCGTTTTTAGAAGCGGATAGGCTGCTGTGTCATATTTTCCTTCTACAATCGCAAAAACAAGTTTCTCTGCCTCAGATGGACGCCAATCAGCATAAAAGCCTAAGTGACCTGTATGAATCCCGACGAAAGTTACTTTGTCTAGTCGGTGTTGGTAGTCATGAAAAGCGGCCAACAATGTTCCATCGCCACCAATCGAGATCACAATTTCTGGTTCAGATTCATCATACATCATATCAAAATCATCGAAATAGCCTATCATTTTGAGCCGTAATAGATTGGACTTTTCATCACCTCTTGAAGTGACTGCATACTTCATCATTACTTCTCCCCTATCTTTTTGTGCGCGAAATTCAACAACGTAACTTCTTAATTTTTCGGTAATGTATGGTGATTCGCGTTCTTATCTTTTGGCACTTCTTTATTTTTAGTAAAGTACACTTGCGCTTCTTGTACTTCTTCACGAATCTCGCTCATCTCTTCATCTAGAAGAAAAGCCGCCTCAGCTGCGCGCTTTAGTCGAACATTGATGTCTTCTGGAAACTCGCCCTGATATTTATAGTTTAGCGAGTGCTCAATCGTCGCCCAGAAATTCATCGCCAAAGTCCTGATTTGAATCTCAGCCAAGATTTTTTTCTCCCCTTGTACTGTCTCAACCGGATACTCGATCACAACATGATAGGAGCGGTAACCACTTGGCTTTTTATTCGTAATATAATCGCGTTCTTCAATAATTCGGAAGTCGTTGCGTTGTCGTAGAAGTGACACAACCACATTAATATCATCCACAAACTGGCACATCATCCGAAGCCCTGCAATGTCTTGCATTTCCTCGACAAGCCTGTCTAGCGGTATGTCCTTCTTATTCGCCTTGTCCAAAATGCTTGAAACTGGCTTTACACGGCCGGTCACAAACTCAATCGGCGAATGGTTATTTGCGAGCTGGAATTGCGAACGCATCCCTTTTAACTTAATTTTCAGTTCTTCCACTGCTTGTTTATATGGCGCTAAAAAATCTTCCCAATGATTCAAAAAACTCACCTCATATGTCGATTTTCATTATGTGATAAACTTGCTCAACTCCTATTTTAGCATATTTGTTAGTCTTTCTCTCCTATTTGCTTCTATCTTTTTTGATTTCATTTATTCTCCCCTTTTGTGTTAAAATGAAGGGATAGATAGGACGAGGAGGAGAACGATAATGAAGCCAGCAGAAATCCTAGCGTTACTGGAAAGCAGGCAGTATCAAAATGCCAAAGAATCCGCTAAAAATGCCTTGCTCGCAGAATCAGATAATGCCCTTTTAAACTACTACGTGGCTTGGAGTTGTGATGGCTTAGGCGACGAAACAGAGGCCATTTCCTATTATGAGAAAGCACTCAAAATAGGACTTCCTGAGGATTGCTTAGCAGACGCGTACATCGGGCTTGGGAGCACATATCGAGCTGTTGGAAATTACGAAAAAGCGGATGAAATTTTTCAACAAGCGCGTGCAACCTTCCCAGAAAACCAAGCGCTCGCAGTTTTTACAAGCATGTCATTGTACAACAAACGACATTATAAAGAAGCAATGCAACTCGCAATCAAAATTATCGGGGAAACATCAAATGATCCGTCCATCATGGCGTACAAAGACGCAATTATTAATTACTCGACAGATTTAGACGCTGTTTGGGACTAAAAAAGGAGCTAGCCGCATGAGTCAAGAATTAGAAATTGAGTTTAAGAATATGCTGACGACAAGCGAATATGATTTATTAATCCGGGAATTCAAACTAGAAGAATCTGATTTTTTCACGCAGACGAATTATTATTTGGACACCGCTGATTTTCAGTTGAAAGGTCGGTTAGCCGCTCTAAGAATTAGAAAACGGGAATCCCATTACGAACTCACTTTAAAGACACCTGAACAAATTGGCTTATTGGAAACGACACAAATTTTGGCAGAAGAACAAGTTACGGCTATTTTGGATGGCGCTAACATTCCTGTTGGTCCGGTTCGCGATACTTTAAGCACATTCGGCATTGACCATCAAGACCTTGTTATGTTCGGTTCACTGACGACTACACGCGCAGAAAAAAGCTACAAAAAAGGACTGCTCGTTTTCGATAAAAGTTTCTATAGCAACACGCATGATTTCGAATTGGAATATGAAGTGACTGATTTTGAAAAAGGACAAGCTATATTCAACCGATTTTTAGAGGATCGTGGAATTCCGAAGCGCCCTACGATGAATAAAATATTACGTTTTTATGAAGCTGTTTACAAAGAGAAATAAAAGCCTGCTATCACTTGATGGTAGCGTGCACATCATTTATCATATGCACAAAGTTATTTCTGAAATGTTACGATTTCGTCAAAATTGGGTAATAATTTTATCTAATTCTGATTGCAATCATTTGTTAATTTAATCTTCCACTGCTAAAATGTAGTTATGGTAATAGGAATGGTATCGTGACATATCCAACATTAACCTCTTAGAGAAATAGAAACATTCGCGTATACTTTGTCTAATCAAGAGAGATTAGAAACTGAAAACAGGTGATAAGCAATGATAAACCAAAATTTATATCTTCAATCGGTCTGTAATAGCAAACCTATTGAGATTTATCTATTTTTCGATCCGGCTTGTACGGAGTGTTGGAATATGGAACATACGATCCGGCGGTTGCAGATGGAATATGGCAACTACTTTAAGTTGCGCTATGTCCTGCATAATAATCTACAAACGGTGATGAGTAGGCAAAAGCGTAATGCTTGTACTATTCCTCAGCCAGAAATGGCACACATGTCTTATATCTCCTGCTTAGCTGTGAAAGCAGCAGAGCTCCAAGGCAAGAGACAAGGCATTGATTTCTTGCGCAAACTTCAAGAAACCCATTTCATCGATGAAAAAGATATTTCTGAATCTACGGTTTTATACGAAACGGCTAGAAATGTTGGCCTTGACTTGGCTGAATTCAAAACCGATTTACAATCCAATCTCGCTAAACGCGCCTATATTGGCGATCAAAAAGTGGCACACGAAATGGAGATTGATCAAAATCCAACTGTTGTATTTTTCAATCGGAATATCGAGGATGAAGGCTTAAAGATTAGTGGCTTGCATCGTTATGATGTTTACGTGCATATTCTTTCAGAGTTACTCAATCATTTCCCCGAGCCTAAAGAGACGCCGACACTTGAGGAATATATGGAGGAAGTTCAAATTTCGACAACCAAAGAAATCGCAAGTATGTACGCTTTGCCTGAAAAGCAAGTAGAGCGTCAAATGAAGAAATGGCGCCTGCAGCAAAAAGTAACGATGGTCGATTCGAAAGATGGCCAGACACTATGGAAATACATCGCTCTATAACAGATTAAAAAGGAACCTCCACCACCAAATGAAGGTTCCTTTTTGATAGGCTTAAACAGTTTTTTCTCTAGCAGGAACAACTTGATTATTCCCCCAATTCTGCTCGTATTTCCATCCTGTCAATTCTTCAACCACTTCTTTTGTATGCGGATCGACAGTCTCCATAGAACCACCTTCCTGCAAACGTGTAATTTCATGTAACAGTATTTTATGATTAGCTTTCGTTAATTTAAACTTAGTTGAGATAAGCAAGCCTAGGAGCACAAAAACAATCGTACCGATACCAAACACAATAATAATTCCGTTGACTGCGCTACTCGATTGAACCGTTTGCTTAGAAATAAAACCAAAGCTTTCTAAAAAAGCTCCTACTAAAAGAATCGCCACAGATTGCACGAATTTCCGCGTAAATGTCATCACGCCTGCAAAGATACCTTCTCGTCTTCTACCAGTTAGCATTTGATCTACATCGGCTACAAAACTATAAATATTCCAAGGTACGTAGAATGTCCCACTTCGACCAATTCCCATTAGAATCGATACTAGATAAAGCATTAACAAGACTTGTGCAACAACAAAGTAGTAAATCGCAACGAATCCTAGTATCCCACCAATAACTGCTGTCAAAGCAATTTTATAGGCGGCTCCATTCCCGAATTTAATACAGAACCATGCGAAAATTGGCACAAAGATAATTTGAACGACAGCCATTGTACTCAAAAGTTTAGAGGCTAATACTGCATCTTGACCAATGGCAAATGTAATGAAGAAGGCGAACGTGGCGCCAAAAATATCTTGCGCAAGAAAGGCTCCTGTATACATAAGAACGTGTAATCGGAACGTTTTAACTCTAAATGTAGAAATCAATTCTTTAAATAAGTATCTCATATCACTTCGAAATGAATTTTGCTCTTGCTCATGTACGACGACAGGCTGTTCCCAAGTGAATTTGTATAAGCAAAACATAATAATCGCATAAATAATAGAGAAACAAACCCCCATTAATAGAAATGACGTAGGAGAATCGTCTCCGTAAATTTGGATTAACACACCTGGCAACCATGAAGCTAAGAAAGTTGCACCTTGTGAGAATAGTAAGCGAACTGTCGTTAGTTTAGAACGCGTGTTGAAGTCTCTCGTCATCTCAGCAGGCAATGTTTCGTATGGAACTGTGATTAGTGAGAATACAAACCCAAACATAACGTAAGTAAGTAGGTAGTACCAGTAACCACCGAAGCCGACTGTCCACATGAGTGCATAAGTCAGCGATAACGGCATGCCAAGCAGAAAGAAGAAGCCCCGTCTACCGAACCGTTTTCCTAGTTTCGTTTTATAAAAGTTATCTGTAATGTAACCCATCAACGGGTCAAAGAAAGCATCGACGAAACGCCCGATAGCAACAATCGATGTCGCTTCTACAGGTGTTAAGCCAGCAATATTCGTATAGAAAAAGATTAACCACAAACCAGCAATAGCAAACGCTCCACCACCAAATACATCGCCTGCTCCATAAGACAGAACAGTTTTAAAACCTATTTTCGGATTTTTTGTTTTACTTATCATGCTCGTAACTCCCCTTCATTTTGAATTGCTCCTTAGACGCCGGAATATGCAGAAAATCCACCATCAACTGGAATAACAACGCCCGTTATAAAGCCAGATGCTTCCTCATTCACCAAAAACTCCAACGTCCCTAAAAGTTCCTCTGGTTCCCCAAAACGTTCCAGTGGTGTATGACTAATAATTTTTTCCGCTCGGTCTGTTAGCTTTCCATCCTCAGCAATAAGCATTTTTTCATTTTGAGCGGTGAGAAAAAAACCAGGAGCAATAGCGTTAACTCTAATTCCAACTTTGGACATATGGACTGCTAGCCATTTCGTGAAATTGCTAACCGCTGCTTTTGCGCCACTGTAAGCAGGAATTTTTGTTAATGGCGTATCGGCATTCATGGAAGAAATATTAATAATTGAGCAGCCGGGTCTATCCATCATATCTTTTGCAAAGACCTGTGTCGGTAGCAACGTTCCCATGTAATTCAAGTTAAAAACAGATGCAATGCCTGCCTCCTTCAAATCAAAAAAGGTTTTTAGTCCGGTATCGTGTATATCCTCTGCAGCTAGATACTCTTTTGAGGTTGTGCCGTCTGGATGATTGCCACCTGCTCCATTGATTAAAATATCGCAAGCGCCGAATGTTTCCAGTACTTGTTGGTGCGCTTCCTCTAAACTCGCCAGCTTCAAAACGTCGGCTACTAGACACATCGCTTGTCCGCCGTCTGCTTGGATTTCTTTAGTCAACGCTTCCCCTTTCGCCAAATCGCGACAGAGAATTACCACTTTTGCTCCGCGCGCTGCCATTCGTTTTGAAAAGGAAGCGCCCAGCACGCCTGATCCACCAGTAATGACGACTACTTTATTTTTTAAGTTTGCTTGACTCATTTTATGCCTCCATATGTGTTGGAATTTTGGAAAGGGAATCGTTCTTTTTTTGCACCGCTTCCCATAAACCACCTAGATAAACGGCTCCTAATGCGCGATCATATAAACCATAGCCTGGTTTACCTGTTTCTCCCCAAATCATTCTGCCGTGATCTGGACGAATCGGACCTGCAAAATCAACATCAGCAAGTGCATTCATAATTTCATACATATCGATGGAGCCGTATTCAGACATGTGCGCGGACTCATGAAAATCCTGATCACCCGTTCGCTTAATATTTCGAGCATGCATAAAGTTAATTCGCTGCTTTTTACCGAAATAGCGAATCATTCCTGGTAAGTCATTTGTCGCACTTGCTCCCAAAGAACCTGTGCAAAAACAAAGTCCATTATGAGCGCTGTCAACGATATTTAAGAAGCGCGTTAAATTTTCTTTATTCGTAATGATTCGAGGTAGACCAAAAATCGACCAAGGTGGATCATCTGGATGTATTGCCATTTTTACATCTTCTTCTTCGGCGACAGGAATAATTTTTTTGATAAAGTAAGCAAGGTTTTCCCAAAGCTGCTCTTCATCCACAGAGGCGTAATGGTCAAACAGTACTTTTAATTCTTCTTTCTGGTAACTTTCATCCCAGCCTGGCAAACTTAGCTCACCTTGGAGCGGGTCCATTTTTTCAACGCTTGCTTTTTCATAGCTAAGGCACGTTGATCCATCTGGTAATGGGTGACTTAAAGAAGATCTTGTCCAATCAAATACCGGCATGAAATTATAACAAATTGTTTTTATACCACAAGTTGCTAAGTTACGAATCGTTTGCTGGTAATTTTCAATATAGCGCTCTCTTGTCGGCAAACCCAGCTTAATGTGTTCGTGGACAGGCACGCTTTCAATGACTGATAACTCAAGGCCTTTACTCGTTATTTGATCTACTAATATTTGAATTTTTTCGACGGGCCAAACTTCACCAACTGGCACGTCGTAAATAGCGGACACAATCCCTTTCATGCCCGGTATTTGTTTTATATAATCAAGTGAAATTGGATCACTTTCTCCATACCATCGAAATGACATTTTCATCTTATTTACTCAACTCCTGTTCTATAGGAAAATAATTTCGCGCATTATTGTACGAAATATCTTGTACCATTTGTCCGATAAAAGCGTAATCTTTCGGAACTTCACCAGCTTCAATCCAACCCCCAACTAGTTGGCAGAGAATCCGCCTGAAATATTCATGTCTCGTGTAGGATAGAAAGCTCCGTGAATCCGTCAACATCCCGATGAATGTGCTGATTAATCCAGCTTCCGATAATGATGTCATCTGCTGTATCATGCCTGTTTTTTTATCGTTGTACCACCAGCCAGAACCGAATTGTATTTTCCCTTTATGTCCGCTTGCTTGGAAATTACCAATCGTGCTGGCAATTAAATCGTTGTGCACTGGATTTAGCGTGTAAATAATTGTTTTAGGCAAGCAATTCTTCATTTCTAAATAATTCAGGAGCTGATTCAACGGTTTGGCAAGTGAAAAGTCATTAATCGAGTCAAAACCGCTATCCGGACCTAATTCATTAAATCGCTTCGTATTATTATTGCGAATCGCACCAATATGCCATTGCATCACCCAACCTAGCCTGCTATATTGCTCCGCTAAATATTGCAATAAGAACGTCTTATACTGCTTTTCTTCCAGCGAATTCAATGCGACTCCATTACAAGCTTTTGCAAAAAGATGACTCGCCTCTTCCAGCGTAACCATTTCGCAAAATAGGAATTCAAAACCATGATCTGCAACACGACAGCCCACTTCATGAAAATAATTGATACGGTGCTCTAACGCTTGTAAAAAATCTTGAAATTGTGTTACACTGCCATTTGCTACTGCACCAAGCTCTTCCAAAAACACTCGAAATGTTGGTTTGTTAATTTCCAAAGCCCGATCTGGACGGAATGTCGGCAGAACTTTTGCTTCAATAGCTTGGTTAGTAGCAATTTGCTTGTGGTAGTTTAGCGAATCGACCGGATCATCTGTTGTGCAAATCACTTTCACTTGACTGCGGCGAATAATGCTTTGCGGACGAAGATCTTCGGATTGTAACTGTTCTTGGCAATGATTCCATAAAAATTCCCAATCCGTAGCCTGAACAACTCCATCAAAATGAAAATAGCGCTTTAGCTCCATGTGCGACCAGTGATATAACGGATTCCCCATCGTATACGGCAATGTTTCAATCCACGCCTGAAATTTCTCCTTGTCACTCGCATCACCTGTAATCAGCCGTTCGTCCACACCAAAACTACGCATCGCTCGCCATTTGTAATGGTCACCTGCCAACCAAATTTGGGTCATGTTCTCAAACGGTTTATTTTCTGCGATTTCTTTTGGGCTCAGGTGGCAGTGATAATCATAAATTGGCATATTTTTTGCATAATCATGATATAAAATTTTGGCGCTATCTGAATGTAATAAAAAATTCTCATCCATAAAATGCATCATGCGCCTGCCTCACATTCCGGTACAGGGAAGAAAAAACGGTTATCTCGCAACTTTAGTTCTTGCCCATTAACGAGCAGTTTTCTTGTTTCATTCGCCGGTATATAAAAATGTATTTGCTCGTATGGTAATTCATATGCACCAATTTTCGTCACATGTACATCGATTTGCGTCGCAGTAGTCGTCATCTGAATCTGAATTTTTGCGAAGTTAGCATCATTTGTAACAGAAACGCCATCATCTTCAAATAATGTATACTCGCTCTGTCCCTCGAGTGCGTGTGGAAATAATTGCATCCCTCTGGATTCTTTTCTCGTTGTAAATGTTACTTGGTCATCATTAATCGGGATTATACTGCCCGCTTTTACGAGCAAAGGTGGTTTATCAAAAGGTGCTGGTAATGTGATGGTTTGACCGCCTTCATACCAACTTTCTGCATGATAGTCATACCAACCGTGGACAAATGCGGGTAAATAAACTTGTCTTGTTGTTGCACTTTTTTCTACAACAGAGGCAACTAACATCGCATCACCCAACATAAAATCATCGCTCGGTTCAAATGTTCTTTCATCCTCGCTAAATTCATAGAATACGGGGCGGATAATTGGGCGATAATACGCATGCGCTTCATACAAAATATTGTATAGATACGGCGTTAACTTATAGCGAAACTTAATGAGATTTTTAATATCTTCTGCCACCTCAGGATACATCCACGGTACATTGACTGTTTGATCGGAATTCCATGAATGGATAGTAAATCGTGGATGGAATATCCCATTTTGCACCCAGCGAACGAATAATTCTGGTTCTGGTGCTGGCCCTGCAAAACCGCCAACATCATGACCAGTATTATAGATACCAGATAAACTGAGGCCTAACCCCATTTTGATATTGTATTTAAGCGCTTTCCATTCCGTATAATTATCGCCTGACCAAGTCTGTACATAGCGTTGCATACCTGGACAACCTGAGCGCGAAATAAGATATGGCCGTAAATGAGGCGCATACTCTTTTTGTGCTTCATAAGATGCCTTCATCATTAACAGCGGCTGGATTGCTCGAAGCTTTTCAAAATCAATTGCTGTTCCAAATCCGTCACACGTTGCATCTCTCGTCCAAATCTCAAACTCATTATTATCATTCCATGTCGAATCAATATGCCGTTCTAAAAGCTGTTCTGTTACTTGTTCTTTCCACCACTGAATCGTTTTTTCATTTGTAAAATCTAAATATGCACCCGTCTCATCCCAAAATTGTGCCCGCTCTTCTTCTGTACCTGCTGGATTTTGAATAAACATATTCGCGTTTGCTAATTCTTGATATTTGGGGTGATCCGTTAGTAAGCAAGGCTTAATGTTCGCGCAAAGTCGAATGCCCTTATCATGGAATTTTTGGAAAAGTTGCTCTGGCTCTGGAAATTTCTCTTTATTCCAATGAAAGACATAGCGCTTATCTTCAATCGATGTGTACCCAGATGAGAGCTGAAACGAATCACAAATGATATCATGCTCTTCGCATAACGCAAGAAACTTATGTAACTGTACTTGCGCATCTGGTGCATCCGTATATGACATTGTTGAGCCGGAATAGCCGAGACTCCACTTCGGCGCAAAAATCGTTTGGCCTGTTAACCAAGAAGTTCTCTCAACGACACGTTTCATCTCTGGCCCAAGGACAATATAGTAATCTAAATCACCGTCAACTGCCTGATAATAGCGATACAAGCCATGATAATTATCCATTTCATTTCCCATATCAAATACTGCTTGCGACATATTATCATAGAAAATTCCAAAAGAAATTTTCGTCTCTGGCTGGTACGTCAAATAATAAGGAATATGCTTATATAACGGGTCCGTTGTTTCCGCATCGTAGCCCATTGGATCTAAGCTATGCATCCGGTAGCGCCGTCCGTGCCGATTCATTTCCCCACTTTTTTCACCTAAACCGTAATATTGCTCCTGCCGATCTCTCTCTAAATAATGATACACACCTTCACCTAATGAACCATCAAAATTATAAGCTTGGGTCGCTCGGTCCTTGGCAAACTGAACGAAATCACCACTTTGTTCATCACGTGCATACCATGTTATTTGAAATCCATCTAGGCGGATTGCTACTCTCATTTTCGCAGTCTCAATATAAAATTGGTCCGCATCTTGTTCCGTTTTATAAGCGGGTAACGAAAATAAACTTGTATCTTGGCGCTCTCGTCCAGTAAATGGGATATCTTCTAAGCCTGGTGCGACGAGCCATGTTTTATCTATTTTTGGTTGGTCACCATTTGTGATAAACACGCGTACAATATCCGTCTCTAAAACGTAGATACGTGCATATATATTTTCTTCGTGTAGCTTAAATACCAGACAATTATTTTTTTCTTCTGTTAACCGAAATAAATAACTAGTTTTTATAGACAAATTATTCACGCCTTTCTTTCACTTATTTATGCACTGTGCTAGCCAAAATTTCTTGGAGTTGCTGGCCGTATGCTTTAAGACCCGCGGTACCATCTTTTCGATAAATACGTACTAAGTCACTGCCAATACCGACGCAATCTGCTCCGGCCTCAAACCAATCCAATATATTTTTTTCATTCACACCGCCAGTTGGCATTAACTGCACCGTAGGAATAACTGATTTAACCGCTTTCAAAAATGGCGCTCCAACGATATTAGCAGGGAATATTTTTACTAAACTATTGGGATATTTTTGCGTAGCTGCTACTTCTTTCATCGACATCGCTCCTGAAAAAACAGGAACGCCCAGCATCTCTCCAGCTTCGGCAACCGCTTCAATTAAATACGGTGAAACAAGAAAATCCGCCTGATAATTGAAGCATTCTATCGCTTCTTCTTTCGTAGCCACTGTCCCAGCACCCACAAGTATATCCGCTTGATATTTATTTTTTAGCAACTTGATAAGTACTGGCGCTTCTGGTACCGTCATTGTAATCTCAATCATTGTAATCCCAACTTCAATCATCGCTACACTAATTTGCTTTGCTTCTTCAAAACTATCTGTTCTAATAACCGCAACGATTTTTTCACGTACTAAACGAGCTTGCACTTCTGACATACTGATTCCTCCTATTTCGTTTGCGTCTAGCGATCTACCAGTTCTAATTCCCCTAAAACAGCCTGCACTTCTTCATAATACGGTAATCCCTCGTTATCACCCTTCACACTAACAACCATCGATCCTACCGCATTAGCAAAATGTAACGCCTGTTCAAAAGAGCGACCTTTTAATAGTGCTGAAATAAATCCGGCATCAAATCCATCCCCCGCACCGACCGTATCGACTACGGCTCTTGGCTTGAATGGTGCTACATCAAAAATCGTTTGCTGATCCGAGCCAGCCGCACCTTCCGCACCTCTCTTAATGACAACTTGTTTCACACCATACTGATGAAACTTTGCTATATAATCATACACAGGCATTTTACCTAGTAACATCTCCGCCTCTTCTTCACCCGCTAACAAAATATCAACCTCGGGCAAAATCGATTCAGTAAATGATTTTGCTTCCTCCAGCGTCCACATTTTCAGTCGAATGTTTGGATCGAATGAAATAAGTAAACCATTATTTTTTGCTAGTTGAATCGCATGTTGAACGAGCTCCTGATTGCGACGATGAATTGATGGAAACACGCCAGTTACATGAAACACTTTTGCTCCTTTAAAATAAGCGCTTTCAAAATCAACCTCTGACAAAGCTTCGGTTGGAGAATTTTCCCTATAGTAGAACGATTTACTCGCGCCATCCGTTAACACTTCGCGAAAATAAACAGATGTTGAATAACCATCAACAAACGCAACATGGGTCAAATCCACACCTTCTCCTCTAGCAAATGAAAAGATGTAACGCCCAAAATCATCATTTCCGAGCTTGCTAATCCAGCCTGGTTTCAGACCCAACCTAGCGCACCCAATAGCAAAATTTAGCTCCGCCCCACCAGCTTTTCTTTCAAATTGAGGGCAAAAACGTAAAGCTCCTTCTTTCATCGGATACATCGAAATTAACGCATCCCCTAGTGTGATAACATCTAAAATAGCAAACACCTACTTTTCCACAATTACTAAACCGGTTTATGAAGTGATTTTACCAGATTATATTTGTTAATGCAACATAAATAGCGAATTTTTTCATTTTTTTACAGCCATTGCTTTCCTGAATGGTTAGCAATTCAATGGCGCTTTATTATAAAACAAAGTATACTAATAGATAGTGAGCTTTAGGAAGAAGGGAGCAGATGCTATGCAAAAAAAGAGTATCACAATTGGTGATGTAGCGAAAAAAGCTGGCGTTTCAAAAAGTACCGTCTCACAATACTTAAATAAACGCTATGAATACATGAGTCAAAATACGCGTGAAAAAATCGAGCAAATCATTCATGAACTTAATTTTCACCCCAATGAATCTGCCCGCAATTTAAAAAATAGAAAAACAACAATTGTCGGTATTGTCGTGGCTAATATCCGCCATGCTTTCTCAACTGAAATGATTCGAATTATTGAAAATAAGCTGGAAGAACAAAACATCTACGTGATTATTTGCAATGCTGATGACAATCCTAAAAAAGAAGAATATCATATTCGTGCTCTTCTCTCTCGTAAGGTCGATAGCCTAATTATTTTTCCGACCGAAACGAATGCGTCGATTTACCAGCAAGTTGTGGAAGAAGAAATACCTGTTGTGTTCATCGATCGGATTGTAGATGGGCTTTTGGTTGATACGATTTTGCTTGACAATCAAACAGCCGCTTCTCTTGCTGTATCGGCACTCGTGGCTAATGGTCATCGCAAAATCGCCATGCTAACTCTACCGACAGCATCTGCTATTTCTCCTCGAATTGAGCGAATTGAAGGATATAAAATGGCCTTGGAAACTTATAATATTCCCTTCAATGCAGATTTTATCTACTCAGACGAGTTGCACGCATTGCAAGCCGGCTTGGCAAAAATGTTTCAATCAGCAGATAAACCAAACGCGCTTATTGCTGGCAATGATCTTGTTTTACGCGAGATTTTACATTTTTTAAAAGTTCAGCAACTAACAATCCCGTCCGATGTTGCGGTTATTGGTATCGATGATGTATCCTATGCCGATATTTATCAACCTAGTTTAACAACCATTGCGCAGCCTACCGAAAAAATGGGACTGAAAGTGGCTGAAATTATTTTAACCCGCCTACAAAACAAGGTGAAAAAAGAACCTAACGTTTATCGATTCGTGCCTGAATTAAAGCAAAGAGAGTCTTCGTAAAGCGTGGTTATATCTATACCCCAATCAGAAAGTGTCGTATATCACTAATTCTAATCAAACTTTCATTGGAATGACGCTAGAATTTCATTAGCCTGCTTTATTATAGAGAATGTAAAGCAAGGACGGCAATTAGTTTCCCCCTTTTTCTAATTGTGGCGTCCCTTAACAATCTCCTTTTTCCGGTCAGCCTCCCCCTAAGGTTGGCCGTTTTTTTTCAAATTATACATACAAAAACAGGATTTCTTCGCATCTTACAGAAATCCTGTTTTGTTTTTTTATTGAACAGTTATTGTTTTATTAATTGTATAAATGCCATCTTCTCGTAATTCGACTTTGATGGTGTCTCCAATTGCTAATTTTGCATTGTTATAAGTGTACTCTCCATTGATATCCGTTATTGGTGTTACTTTGGCTACTCCGTTCACGCTAATACGAATTTGTGTCTCTGCGATGGTTTTGATTGTCACTTTTTTATCAACGATGAAAATTGGATTTACTAGTAGATCGCTTGGTTTGAATGCTGCTCGTTTGACTGTTGTTGTCGCAATAACTGCATACACGCCATTGACACGTAGCTCGACTTGGAGTATATCTCCTTGCTTTACCTGTCCAGCTGTATATTTGAAATCACCTGCTTCATCTGAGATAAATGTCGTTTTTGTTTTACCATTTAGGCTGACGCGAATTTGCGCATTAGGCAGGTTCGTTCTCCCGGTCATCACGGTTTCGCCTTCTCGAATATCATAAATCATAATTGTGTCTGCAACTTCTGCGGCTGTGACGGTTACTTCTTTGTATACGGTGAACAAGCCATCTATTTTTTGTTCTGCCTTGATTACATCACCTGCTTCTAGTTTTGCAATGTTATATGTGAAAGCTCCATTGGTGTCTGTTGTTACGGTGCTTCTAGCAATACCATTGATGCTGATGCGGATAGATGTGTTTGCACTACTTGTGCTTCCTGTAATTTTTTTATCTGCGGTTGTTAGTGGATTGACAACTAAATTATTTGCTTGTTCTGGCGCTTTTCCTACTGCTATTTCTTCCGATTTATCGTACTCGCCATTGATATATAAAGTAGCTGTGATTGTATCTCCTGCTGTAACATTTCCAATCGTGTAAGCATAATTTCCATCGGCATCTGATTTTTGGATTATTTTCACATCACCGTTAAGACTAATACAAACGTCAGTATTTGGTAGGGTTGTTGTACCTGTTACCTCTTTATCCCTGTCTGTCATTGGATTGATTGTCACGTTATTTTCTGGCTCATTCCCGCCACTTGCTTCAGCTACGGTAAAGGTTTGCGAAACGGTGTACAATCCCCCAACTTTCATCTCAACTTTTACAACGTCGCCAACTTGCAAAGCAGCTGTATTAAATTGAAAATCACCTGTTGTAGCGTCAGATGTGAGTGTATTTTTTGCTACACCATTAACACTCAAACTAACCTGTGATCCAACTTCTTGCGTATTTCCGGTGACAATTTTTGCACCGCTTAAAGATGGATCAAGAACTAGGCTTGATGGATCAACAACGCCTGCTGTTACTGTCGTTTCTTTCCATACAGAATAAGTCCCTGCAGATTTCATTTCAACTTTTACTTGTGTTCCAACCGCCAAATTAGCAATGCTAAATGTATAAATTCCATTCTCATCACTTGTCTTCACCGTCTTTGCTACACCATTGATGCTTAGACGAAATGACGTGTTTTCACTTCCTTTTCCGATGACGACACGGCTAAATGTACTCACATTTTCTAGACTTAGTGGCTCTGTATCCTGCTTTACTGTAGTTTTTGTTGCGGCTGTAACGACATCTTTCGTGTATAGCTTTACTTCGATTTGAGTGCCTTCTTTTAAATACCCAGATTGAAAGGTGAAATTCCCTTTGTCATCCGTTGTTGCTGTACGCTTTTGCACACCATCAACAAAGAGTCTCACCTCTGTGCCTGTAGTTGCTTCTACTTTTCCTGTTACCACCTTATTTAATGTCGTAACTGGGTTTACGTTAATAGCCGTTATTGCGATATCTTTATTCGCGAACAATTCTTTTGCTTTATTCAAATCTTTTTGTAAAGTTGCTCGTGCTTCAACGTCTGCCACAACATCAATTGCTTTTTGTGCGGCGTCAATTACTTTTTGAGTTGTTTCTTTTTTTAGTGTTCCCGATGCAACATCGTCATTGATGAATAGAGACTGGACTGCTTTTGTTGCAGCGTCTTCTTTTTGTGCTTGTTCTGCGGCTGAACCATTGTCAATCATTGGACCCCAGTTGTTTGTTTTGAAAGCACGGACAGTTAGTTTGATTTTAGCATCAAGAACAGTTCCTGGTGTATATTTCGTTGCTTTACTTGATACAACTCCGTCTGCGCCCATTGGATCAGAACCATCTGTCGTGTAGTATACATCTGTATTAGCATTAGGGTTATCTAATACAACACCTGCACCGCTTGATACAACATTAACATTTTGTAGTGTATGCGCCATGCCATATTTTGTCCACATTTCTAGATTATATTTCACACGATCTGGAACCTGTGCTTGGATTTTAACTTGAGCGGATAGCCAATCTTGGTATATTGTTTTTCGCGCACCCATGTAAGCAGCATCTAGTTTGTATGCTGCATCAATTTGTTTTTGGTTATCTAGAATCAATTGTCTCACATTTGCAACAGATAATGGTGCGCCTGCTGAACCTGCGAAATCACCGTTTGCTGGGCCAATTTGCTTGAGAACTTGGTCTTTAACAAGCGTTTTGAATTCAAGATTTCCGGCTGTTGCGACTGTACTACTATCTCCTGAAAAATTACCGAACATCACTCCGGCACCGCGTCTTGAGTTGCCGTCTGCCCATTTGTAACGGTATGTTCCACCGCCGCCCGCGAAAGCAGAGGAACTCGTTCCTGTTCCACCGTTATTATAGAACGCGCCATCTGTATCATTAATATTGAACTTCATCTTTGTGCCACCATTTCCAGTTAAAACGCTATTGGAAACGACTGCATCGACTTCTTGTTCCGTATCTGTAAACATGAAGAGAATTTGCATCTTAATCATATCCTCTACATCCACATAATTCTTAAATTCTTGGAAATTTTTCGCGGCGGATACTGCTTTTACTTTTGTCAAAATAGCTGTATCCCCATCGCCAGCTTCCACGTGACCAGGAACAAAGTAGCCATCTTGGAAGCGAATCTTCGTGTAATCATCTCCGTCACCGCCAAAATATTCTTCAAACATATTTTGACTGAAATTCTCCCGCATTGTTTTCACACCCATGTATTTACCGTTGTAGTAGTAATGAACATAGTTTGTATGCAAGAAAATTTTACCCATTTGTCCAGCTAACGTGCCTGTTACTTTTTCATCATAGCGATTATAACCAAGGTTGTAAATGTCATTTTGAGGACCATCCTGTCCTTCTTTTAGTTGCAGTTTACTGAATTTACCCACGACTGGATATACTTCACCTGGCATTGGATCAAAAAAGTTGTATTTTGCTTTTTTGCCGTTGTAATCACGATGGAATTTAATCGCGACACCGGAGTTAAATTGCGATACACTTGCTTGCCCAAATTTTTTAGAGCCAGCGAAGTTGAAATAGTTTGTTCCGCCATTTCCCATGTGTGAATCAAGATACTCGAATGTACCAGCTGTATCCGAGGAACCGTTCAAATTTGTAGCATCACCGGTTATAGATACAACCGGAAAATCATCGATAGCTTGGGCGTAATCGTCACTTGTAATCGTGTTTTTATATTGCCACAAAGCACCAGATGTAACTTCATTTTTATAATTATCGCGTAGAACATAGGTGTTGGAAAGAACACCCGTGTTACCTGTTGCATCATAGCCATACACTTTAACGACTGTTGTTTACCAATGGTAATTGGGCCCGTGTAAACTGTTCCTTTAGTCGCGCTTGGTGTCGTACCATCCAGTGTATATTTCAGTGTAATGCCAGCTTTTGAAGTCATGCTTAACTCAAAGCCAGTATCATACATACCGCGATTTTTACTGAATTGTACGGCATAGTTGGTTTGCCCGTTGTTATTCGATTTGCCTAACGTATCAGAGCTGAATAATGTAAGGTTCTTACTCGCGTCTGGCTGGCGTCCAAATGATTGATTATATGCTTGTTTCGTGTATTTGATGGCATCTACTGTTTTGAATTCAGAACCAATTTTCGCGGATAAAATCACATCCCCACTACCACCGATTTCAAAACTTAGGTGATTATTCCCAAGATTCGTCGCTTTATCAGAATACATTACACGGTATCCTTTAGCAGGAATAACAAGGTTTGAAAATTCAAATTTATCGAGTGTTTTTGCTTTATCGGTTAGATACATCCTTTTGTCTAAAATAACGGGGACATCATTGTCGTTATAAAGCTCGATCCAGGCTTCTTTAGAGCTCGCTGTGCCTTCAGATGATAACTCATTGATGTAGACATTTTTGATTTTATCCGGTGTTGTAAGGGCGCCTTCGATACTTGGGCCTCTGCCGTTGTTTTTATACTTGATGATAAGTCTAGCTGCATTTGCATTTCCGCCTTGGTAGACACTTCCAATATAATTATCGCCGTCCACGCGGAATGCCATTGATTGACCATTTTCCCAACCAGTTAGGCGGCTTTCGTCGATGATATCTTTTAGATTCGCCGTGCGCACGATTTGATTTGCTACTGTGAACGCCGGTTGTGCGTATTTCACCGCCAACTCACTATAGACGCGAGATGTGATGTTTCCAGTCGTATTTTTGTAAATTTCCGGATTACCAAGCTCCGCACGTACCTCCATGTTAGAGCTTATTTTTGCCGCATTTGTTGCATAGGTTGTAAATTCTAAATAAGCATCTTCAATTTCTGCTGATTCTGGAAGTATTACGTTGTTAAAGCGGAAAGCCGAAATATCTTTGTAAGCTGGAGCAAGATTCGTGCTATAGTAGCCACCAATTCTTAAATTATCGTTAAGGTTGATTGCTTTTGCTGTGCCGTATTCTTCGGCATCATCGTTTACTGTTGCGACTTGGCCATTGAAATCACCATCACTTGAGTAATATTCTAAAACTAATTTTGGCGCCATTGTGGGGCTTGATTCATATGAACGTGCAATATATGCCCCTGTTTTGTCTCCGTCTACTTTGAAAACAAGATTTTTCATATCTGGATTTCCAGCACGCATTTCATTGATGACTTCGGTTAAATCGCCTGTATTTACTAAATCGTTGACGGCTACTTTGTCTGGTGTTGCAGATTTTGCTACGTTAGTCGTTAGTTTACGATTATTGAAAGAAGCAACGGTGGACGCAAAAATATCGCCATTTCCAATTTCTCCTGCAACCGTCAAATTCGTTGGTGTACTTGATGCTGTGAGTGTCGTGAAAGTGAGATATGCCTTTGTGATAACGGCATCGGCTGGAATAGCAACATTCGCAAAACGCACAAATGTAGCTTGTGGCGCGGCGTTTAGAAGCCCGTGTAGATTTAGCGCAGTACTTGTCAAATTAACTGTTGTTGCTGCTACTGCTGCATCGTCTGTTCCTGCTTTGATACTATATTCTTTTTTCGCTACCGGAATTTTATCGGCATCTTCACGAATGGAGTACGTAAATGTTTGTACGCCACTATTTTGTTTCGAATTATAAGCATAGGCTTTGACTGTTGTGTTTTTGTCAATAGTGAACGGTTTCGTGTATGTTGTCCCGTTCGTCTCACTCGGTGTCGAACCATCCGTCGTGTATTTAATCGTATTAACCGCGTCGCTTGCCAGTGCTAAATCAAATGCTTTTGTGTAAAGTCCAGTTTTTTGATTAGCTGTCACTGTTACGATTGGGCTAGCATCGTTGTTTGAACTTTCGTATGTGCCTGTTTTAAACGTCACTACGTTCAGATCACCATCATTAAGACGTCCCATTGTTTCGTTAAAACTCATTTGTCTCACATCAAACGTGTCTAGAGTGTGGAAACTATCATCGTATTTTGTGGACAAACAAAGCTTCATTGCGCGGTCGCCTAACGTGAAGTTAATAGAAGTATTATTTTGCGTTCCGTCCGCCTTCACAACACCGTATCCTTTTGCAGGAATGTAGAGATTTTTTAGCTCTGATTTCCCTAAATTGGACGCATCATCGGATAGGAAAACACCATTTTCAAAGAATACAGGTGTATCGTTGTTGTTGAAAATTTCAATCCAACCGTCCTTGTTGGCATCTGTTCCCATACTGGCCACTTCATTAATAAAGAGATTTTTCATTTTTGCTGGATCTTTGGTGACATCAGAAGCAATGGCATCTTTTTCACTATACGTATATTTGATGACAAGTTTTGGTTGGTTGGCTATAGCTGATCCACCTTGATAAACACTGCCGATATAGTTGTCTCCATCGACGCGGAAAGCTAGGGCACTGCCATTTTGCCATCCCATCAAGCGGGTTTCATCAATGATACTTTTTAGATTAGGCGTTCGGATAACTTGGTTGGCCGCGGTAAAACTGGCTTGTTTGTATTTCACCGTGGAAACTGTATAGTTACGCGAGCTTATATTCCCAGCAACATTCGTATACGCCTGTGGATTGCCTAGTTCGGATGCAATGGACATGTTGGAAACGCGATTGGCAACTGTACCGTATGTTGTAAATTCTAAATAGGCGTCGTCAATTTTTGCATTTTCAGGAAGGTTGACATTGACGAAACGGAAAGCCGAAATATTTCGATATGCTGGCGTTAATGTCGTCGAATAGTAGCCACCAATTTCCATCGCCGAATTTAAATCCATTGTCTTGTTCGCGCTGTATTCTTCTGCGTCATCTGCTGTATTCGCGATGTTTGCTTTATAATCCGCAGATGGAGACGTATATTCCACAATAAGTTTCGGTGCCAGTGTTGCATTTGAATCATAAGAACGCATCACAAAAGAACCTTTATTATTCCCAGCTATTTTGAATACATAGTTTTTGATATTCGCCGAGTTGACACGCATTTCATTCAGCACAGAAGTAATATCCGCTGTATTAAAAATCGTATTGGTCGCGACTACAGGTGTTGCCATGCTAACCGCAGCCTCTGTAAATGTGCGACTCGTAAACGAAGCAACCGTATTTGAAAATTCTGCTTGCGTGCCACGTTCACCTGTTATGCTAATTGTTGTCGACTGGCTAGCTGACGAAGCATCACGCGTTGTGAATGAAAGGTACGCGTTCGAAATTTTGGCATCGCTCGGTAGATTAACATCGGAAAATCGTAAATAAGTCGCTTGAGGCACACCACTCACTACACCGTGTAAATCTAATCCAGTACTCGTTAAATTAACTGCTGAAGCACTAACTTCAGCATCTTCTGTTCCTTTTTTGATTTGGAATTCTTTTTTTTGTGCGAATGTTGGATCGCTTTTCACCACATTTTCAGTTGTTGTGGGCGTAGCTGTTTCCGCGAAAGCAGCAATATTTCCGATAGAAGTCGGTACCATCAAGGAAGCAATTATTGCCACCGATAAAATTTTCAATCCAAATTTCTTTTGCATTTTCATATTTGTAATCACAACTGCTTTATGCATTATTTTTTCATGATAAGCAGTTATTTCCTCCTTCTTTTGCTTGGAATCTGTTTTTTGTTCATGCACCAGTGTCGCATTATTATTTTGCAAAAATATTTTTTAAGTTACCTTACTCTACGTTTTCGTTTTTCCATGACTGTGATATACCTTGCTGTGTATCTACCTTAGAGTAACACCAATCCGCCAACACCTCGTTCATTTTATTTTAATTGGAAAATAAGTTGCTATTATTTCCTGTGCCTAAACTTATCTTACAACCCTTACACAGATTTAGTCAGCAAAATTTAGACTTTTTTTCCCCCGTAAAAATAACTGTTCACAAAAAAGACATCCGCTATTTCACAAAAAAATTATCATAATAATATTCATTTTTATGTATTTTTATTCATATGATCATATATAAAAAAAGACGGTTAGTATCATGTTAGACTCTTACTAACAATAAACTAACCGTCTAGTTCTTCGTGTTACATATGTTCCAAACGCTCGATTCGACTTGAAATCGGCGGATGGGAATCGAACCAACCTGCTTTTTCTTTCGTTTTCTTCTCACCTTTTGATGGTGTCGTGAAGTAAATCGATTCAGAAGCTGCGCTCGGTTGTTTCATCTTCGTGGTATCACCACTAATTTTACGCAATGCATCAGCCAAACCAGTTGGATTCCGCGTCAATTCAACAGCTGTCGCATCCGCTAAATACTCTCGGTTACGGCTGAGCGCGAATTGAATTGCTGTTGCAATGATTGGTGCCAAAATAACAAAGACCAATGCGACAATGTAAATGATAGCTTGCGCACCGCCACCGCCATTGTTGTCGTTACTTTTACGATTGTTATTTCCACCTGTAATACTGCCCCAAAAAAGCATCCGCATCGCCAAATCTGACAAAATCGCAACGACGGCAACAAGAGCAATCGCAATCGTGGACAAACGAATGTCATAATTACGAATATGTGCCACTTCATGTGCGATAACGCCTTCTAGCTCATAGCGCTCCAACTTATTTAGTAATCCTCGTGTTACAGCAACAGCACCTTTTTCAGGTGAGATTCCAGTTGCGAATGCGTTCGGGCTCGGGTCTTCCACAATATATACTTTTGGCATTGGAATTCCCGCAACCATCGCCATACTTTCAACCGTATCCCAAAGCACTGGCTCCTGATCTTTGGATGTGACTTCCTTCGCCCGGTTCATCGTCATAACGACTTTTGAACTTGAAAAAATCATAATCGCGATATAAATAGCTCCTATCACAGCCGCCATAATCAAACCGTTCAAATAATTATTGTAGACCAAAATCCCGATGGCGCAACCAACCAACATCACAAAAATGAAGAATCCTAAAACAATGAACACTGTCTTACGTTTATTTGCCGCTATTTGTTCAAATAACATGGCTCATTCTTCCCTTCAGTGTTTTAGAATTGAACTTTTGGAACCACTTTCTCTTCTTCTGGTGTTGCAAGCATGTCGCGTTTCGTGAAGCCACCCATTTTGGCAACGATATTAGAAGGAACTGACTCGATTTTTGTATTGTAGGTCATTACTGTTGTGTTATAAAGCTGGCGTGAGTAGGCCACTTTGTTTTCTGTTGTTGCTAGTTCGTGTTGCAATTCAATAAATGACGTATTCGCTTTTAAATCTGGATACGATTCAGCCAGTGCAAATACAGATTTAAGTGCACCTGTTAGCATGTTATCTGCTTCCATTTGCTCGCCGCGACCATCTGCTGGAGCTTGCGTCATCATATTACGAGCCTCCACCACTTTTGCAAGTGTTTCTTTCTCATGTGCCGCGTAACCTTTTACCGTTTCAATTAAATTCGGAATTAAATCGAAGCGACGTTTCAATTGCACATCAATTTGCGCCCACGTTTCTTCTACTCTGTTGCGATATTTTACAAGGCTGTTATACATGCCAAAGTAAATCAATACGAGTATAACAACAACCGCGATAGCAATAATCCATCCTATCATGTTCATACAACTCCTTTTCATGTTTGTTTTCATTATACCAGCGTTTACAATGAATCACAATCATTCAGTAAGCTAGGATGACCTTGCGTCAAATCAGCCTTTTTATGGATTAGACTTTGATACGTTTTTTTGCCTTACGCTCTTCTTTCTTCTTGCGCATGAAGTAAAATTCTTCCACAGGATAATCTACTGTCATTTTTACTGTCATCATCGCGTTCGGCGCACGCTCAATGGGCTCATCATGCTCGTTCCAGAGGTCTTTTACGACTTGCTTGAAACCGACTTCTCCTGGCCCGTAGAACTCGATTTCTTCACCTACGCCAAAATTATTTCGTTGTTGTAGCGTCGCGATTTTTGTTGCTGGGTCATAATCTAAAACTTGTGCAGCGAATGCATATTGTGGAATTTTGCGCGTTTTGCCGAATAATTGCTCGTCTTCGGTTGGCTCTTGATAGAAGAAGCCTGTTGATAATTCGCGTTGGGCAACCTTCCAAAGTTCGGCTTCCCATGCTGGATCAAAAACAAAATTATCAGGATCAGCACAATATGCGTCCACAACTTTCCGGTATACACTAGCCACCGTTGACACATAATGAATCGACTTCATGCGACCTTCGATTTTGAGGCTATCAACACCTGCTTCAACCATGTCAGGAATAAAGCGAATCATTGAGAGATCCACTGCACTCATGGAAAACGGTTCTTCGTCCTCATCCACCAAGTTGCGCGGTACGCCATTATCAATTTCAAAAAGATCATATTTCCAACGACAACTCTGCGCACAACCACCACGATTCGCATCCCGATTCGCCATATGGTTGGATAGCGTACAACGCCCCGAATACGAAATACACATCGCGCCATGAATGAACGCTTCCATCTCGACATCCGTATTCTGACCGATTTCCTGAATCTCACGCATGCTTACTTCACGCGCCAAAACCACACGCTCCAAACCTTGCTGTTTCCAAAATTCAAGCGTCTTGTAATTCGTCGCCGATGCTTGCGTTGATAAATGAACAGGTAAACCTGGCGCATCCACAAAACAAATACTAATCAGTGCTGGATCAGATACGATGACCGCATCAATCCCAATATCACGCAACGTCCGGAAAAATTCACCTGCCCCTTCCGTGTCCCCATCATGCGCAACCATATTCGCAGCCACATAGACTTTCGCATCGCGCGCATGCGCAAAAGCTACTCCCTCTTGCATCTCTTCATATGAAAAATTCCCAGCACGTGAACGAAGTCCAAAAGCCTGTCCACCAATATATACAGCGTCCGCACCGTAACGAATCGCAATTTTCAATTTCTCCAAGTTACCCGCCGGCGCCAAAACTTCCGGTTTTTTCAAATTTTTTCTTCCAGTCATTGTCATGTCCTCCTTATTTTACCTCATCTGGCTGTTTCAAAAAGAATCCCGTTCCGAGCACGCGCGTTTCCGGTTGCAGTTTTGCTAAACGATTCACAAATGTCTCCGCCACAAAATCACCCGCCATCAGCGCTTCTTTCGCCTGCACGAATAACGCTGCAATCGCGACAAAATCCTCACCTGGCAATAAAACACCGTCCAGTTTCCAAGTTCGCAATCCTGCGTTGTACACTCGCTCCAAATAAGGCATTAACGACAAATCTTCCGTTGAAAAAATATGTGTCCCATTCTCATCTTCATAAATCGGCAACTGGCTATCCGCATCATTTGGCTCGCGCAAATAAAGTCCCCGATTCTTCGATGTATCATCTTTTATCTCCACAATGTTTTGGTAATTCGTCACAAGTTTACGCTTCGATTGGTGAATACATGTCGGTCCATACACTTGCACCTCAATTGGTACAGACATCTTCGCCGTAATCGCTTCAAGCTCAATCAACGTTAACTCGCGAGCCATGACAGCACCAACTGCTCCCTGTTCCACCCAAAAATTCACCTGTTCTGCGCTCGTCACAAACGTCTGTGCATCATAGATAAACGGCAAATCCAATGCCATTTCATGCAACATAAAAACAACGCCTGGATCCCCTACCGTAATGGCGTCTACCTTCATGTTAGATAATTCACATAAATAAGCAGGCAAATCCTTCAAATGCTCATTGTGCATGAGCCCATTCACGGCCACTAAGACCTCTTTTCCTGCTTCGTGCGCTTTGTTAGTTATTTCACTAATTTCGGCAAGCGTCAATGATTGCGGCATTCGCAGTCCAAAACGACTTCCTCCGACGTATAGCGTGTCAACCCCCGCGCCCAACAACAATTCAGCTTGCAAAACCGACTCTGCCGTGGCAATAATATTCATTTTTATCTCTCCTTTGATTTTTAAACCTACTTAAATAGATTAACATAGATGTACGTAAGCATCAAGCGACAAAAAAGAACCTATCTTGTGACGAAGATAAGTTCTTGATTCATTATTCCTGTTCTTCTTCTTGTTCCACCCGCTCGATCCGTAAAAGCCGCATCATCGGCCGATAATTTTGACTGACGAGCCCTAAAACTTCCACGAAAAATTCGATAACGATGAGCAGTACCATAATGAGTAAAAATGATCCCCAAAATGTTGACATCGTGAAAATAAGTGCGAATAGCGAGAATAGCGCTGAAATCGCGTAAATCAGAATCACGGTTTGGCGGTGCGTAAAACCGAGCTTCATTAAGCTATGATGCAAATGGGATTTATCCGCCATTGCAATTGGCGTGCGATGCACAATTCGTCTAATAATCGCCAAAATCGTATCGAAAATCGGCACACCTAAAATGAGAACTGGTACAATCAATGAGATAAACGTGACATTTTTAAAGCCCATCAGCGAAAGAATCGCGATGATATATCCTAAAAATAAAGCCCCTGTATCCCCCATGAAAATTTTAGCGGGGTAGAAATTGTATGGTAGAAAACCGAGTGTCGAGGCAGCCAGCACAGCCGTAACCATAATAACGAGTGGGTCACCCATCACAAAAGCCATGCCCATAATGGTTAATAGCGCAATCGTTGAAACGCCAGCAGCCAAACCATCCAAGCCATCAATCAAGTTAATCGCGTTCGTAATCGCCACAATCCAAATAATTGTTAGCGGAATCGACAAATAACCAAAGTAAACCTCGCCACCAAAAGGCAGATTTATAAACGTAATGTTAATGCCACCCCAGAATACGATGATGCCAGCCGCAAGAATCTGACCAATCATTTTATACCGCGCTTTTAATTCAAAAATATCATCAAGAATCCCCGTCAACGCAATCACGCTTGCGCCAATCACAAGTGGCCACAAAAGCGTCCTATCAATCGGTAATAGGAACATCCCTATTAGAAATGCGATGAAAATAGCCACACCGCCCAAACTTGGAATCGGCACAATATTAATTCTTCTTTTATCTGGTTTATCTGTAATGTCATACTTAAGTACAATTCGTCTCACTACAGGGGTTAACAGCAGCGAGGCTAAAAAACATATTAAAACAACAGTTAACATAATTCCCCGTGCCTCCTCTATGTAGATACACACTTTTATAAGTATACATACAAACATGAAAAAAAACAATGAAAACCCATAGATAGGATATAGCATTCCTTATTTTCTAATCAAATACTAATGGAAATAACAGTGACTTATTTGACAGTATGTAGTAAAATAGGTGGTGAGAGAATTTATACTAGAGAGGTTGAGAAGCACATGCGCGCTGAGAAACGCACAGGTACAAAAAAGAAGAAACGCACAGGTCTGAGAATTTTTCTATGGTCTATTTTAGGTATATTTTTAGTTTTAGGAGGCTTTGTTGGCTATGCTGTATATCAAACAAAGTCCACAATGGATGACATATATACGCCAGTTGAAGGGCGAACGGCGAACCCTGTAAAACTTGATGGGAATAGCCCATTCTCCGTTCTTATTCTAGGTGTCGATGAACGTGAAGGCGATGTTGGTCGTTCCGATACAACGATGGTCGCAACGGTAAACGGCACAACGAATAAGGCACAAATGTTAAGTATACCGCGTGATACCCGTACCGAGATTATCGGACACGACTCCACGAACAAAATCAATGCCGCTTATGCTTACGGTGGCGTGAAGATGGCAGAAGATACCGTGACTCACTTTTTAAATGGTATTCCGATTAACTACTACATCAAAATAAACATGGAAGGCCTGAAAGACTTGGTTGATGCTGTTGGTGGTGTAGAGGTTTATAACGATATGGATATTACCTTAAAAGATAAAGAATTCAAAAAAGGCACTGTGACGCTAAACGGCGAAGATGCTTTAGCATACACACGTATTCGTAAGTCTGATCCTCGTGGTGACTTTGGCCGTCAAATGAGACAACAAGAAGTCATCCAAGCTGTAATCGAGAAAATAGCAACAACACAAACACTGTGGAAATTCGATGATATCTTGTCTGCAGTTGGTAAGAACCTGCAAACTGATTTAACAATGACAGATATGACACGTATCGCTAAGAACTATCTAGATGCACGTAAAAACGTGGAAAATATGACAGTTGCCGGTGATGGTGGTAAGATGGATGGCATATGGTACTATAATGTATCTGATGCTGAACGTCAGAAATTACATGATTCACTAGCGAAGAACTTAGAGTTGAAGTAAATAACGAGACGGTTAGATAAAAGCCTCTCTGATATAAAAAATACCGATTGAAAATCTAAAAAGATTTTCAATCGGTATTTTTTATATTTGCATATTTTCTCAGATCTATATCAGTTGTTTAAGTTTAGAAATAAGCTGCATAGTGTCGAGGATAGTCCAAGTTTGACAGTATTGGAAGACGGTAGGTAATCAGTTTCAGTCATCTTGGTTAGATTTCTTAGCTTTCGGTATGAATTGGATACGAATCAAAGTAGCACACATTCTTGAATCGGGAGGCTACAACAGTGTGTTCAAAACCTTATTTTAAAATGCATATATTTGATGTAAGGCGGCTGATTTTTTATTCATAATGAAACCTTGAAAAACGTATTTCCACACAAAATAAGCATGATATCACCAATCTTTTTTTCGTGTGAGATGTGAACTCGCTGGCACAAATCGAGCGAATACGTTTGTATGCAAGGGGGTTAACCGTTCTCTTGTTCACGTTTATATTGCGCATCTTATGTCGAACAGTCCAATCAAGAGGAGTGTATGACTGGGCAAACCATCTAAGTCCGTTCATCTCTAGCCTAAGTATCCTGAAAGAACGTCTGCTCAGGACTCTTGTCGGCATATTGGGACTGTAACTCATTTCTTTCGAACAGCCACTGGTGGATTACATGGTCGCTTTGCTCCCATGCATATTGGGACTGTAACTCATTTCTTTCGAACAGTCCCAACAATACGAACACTTGTCGCCGATTTATTTGGGTTATGATTCAGACTCTTCTTACGATTAGTCAACCAATAAACCTTATAAATATATAAGTATTTTAGGCATAGAAAATTAAGCCTGCTTCTTTTCCATTTAAAAAAAGGGAGCAGGCTGTTATAATAAAAATGTTACGACGTTGTCGCTAAACAGTAGTCGTACATTTGATTTGCTATAATCAGATAGTGGATTGTTTTCAATAATTTATTGATACAAGCCACAGAGGCGACCTTATGACATTTGTTGTAGGGTTCTTCTTTTTGTCTATAATAATAATGGACAATATGATTAGGGGCATTCCGCTGCTTCTTTAACATGTTTTGAATAATAAGATAAAGCAGTTTACGAAACTTAGGGCTGCCACGCTTATTGATATGATTCGAATAAAAAGTCTTTCCAGATTGATATCGTCGGATATCGATACCAGCATAGGCATTGAGTTCTCTGCTCATCGAGAAACGTCGATTGCGCTTACTTACACGCCATCCTTCATATTACCCCCTTTTACTAAGTACACGTGTAAATCTGAACCCTCATCTGTGACAAAATCGGTCAGCATCAGCTTGTTATCTTTGATTGTCGCTGTTCCACTCACTTTATGAGCACCCGCTCCACCCAATGTGGCCATCAACGAAACTTTTTCATTTGCTTTCATCATGCTATCTTTTTTAGTGGTCATCGCGGATTTGTTATCGTCCATTTTGTCATCTTTACTTGATGTATCCGCACCCCCACATGCCGCTAGAACCAGTGTCGACCCCAATGCTACCGTTAAAATTGCTGTTTTTACTTTCATAATTTCATTACCCCTCTTCGTTATTATTTTCTACTCTTTTATAATAACAACCGAAAATAAGGTAACCTTTATGCAATTCTTAGTTATTTCTTAATTTTTTTCACGATAAATGGCAAAAGAATCATGATCGCGTATAGCGCAATTGCTGTGTAAAATTTCCAATCTAGGCGGCCAAGTGACGAACCGAGAAAATTCAGGGTAAATGCGCCTGGAATAATGCCGAGATAGGTTGCTGCAACATAGTCACGCGTCCGAACCGAGCTTAGTCCCATCGAATAATTAATGCTGTCAAATGGAAACAGCGGGATGAGCCGCAAATATAGAATAACTAAAAAGCCATTTTCAACGAGTTTATGGTCGAATTTTTCGAGTTTTTTACCTTGAATAAGGCGTTCGATTTTATCTTTTCCAAGTTTGCGTGCAATCCAAAAAGCAAGTAAAGCACCTGTTCCAGCACCGATGACATCTAAAATCGTACCTTGTACTGCGCCGAATGTATAGCCGCCAAAAAGGGTGAGTGGTGTCGCGGGAAATAAAACAAGTGGGCGCAAAATATAAGTCACAACGTAGAGAAGTTGACCCCAAATGCCCATATCACGAACGACTTGACTCAGTTCAGCTACATTGAAACTATCGATAATTCCGAGTTTATAAATAACGAGAAAGCCAGTCATAACAAATGCAATAAATAGAATAACCCCGCGCCACTCTTGCCAAAATTTTTTCATGATAATCCCCTCCACTTGATGATGCTACGGATAATTCGCTGTAAAATGGGCTTTTCGAGTTTTTCTGTAAGTAGTTGGTCAGATATGTTTTTTAAGATTTCTGATTTCGTTGGATACGGATACATCGGTTTAGAAAGATCCGTAATTTTGGCATTGGTGGATTTGAGTAGCGCGATTTGTTGCATTACATTGGAAATATCTGTGCCGATTGCTTCTGCCTGTATGATTTTCATATTATCATCGATGCCGATTTTGACAAGCGCTTCGGATTCATTGTCCGTTTTGAATCGATCAACATTAGCGCCGGATGTTGATAAGGTCCGCGTTGCTTTTTTAGATGATGTGAGCTGGTAAATTTCTGGTTTCGTGTAAATAACCGAAGCCAGCGTGTCATAGTTCACCTTGCTAAAATTGCCAAATGCGATATTCATGAGCGCCGTTCGTGCTTCAGCGCCGCCTGCATGCGTGAGACTTGGACTTGCGATGACGTCTCCAATTGCATAAATGTGTGGTGCCGTAGTTTGTAAATAATGGTTTGTTTCGATTTTACTATCATACGTGACGCCAGCTCGTTCTAAATGTAGCTTATCGATATTCGCTATTTGTCCTGTTGCAAAAAGAATTTTCTCAACGATTAGCGTTTTTTCTTGCCCTGATTCTGTAATTTTAAGACTGATTTCATCTTCGCTAAGACGGGTTACTTCAGTAAGCGTGCTGTTTAGATGGATATTTAAATGTAGGTTTTTAAGCGCTATATCCGCAATATCACGACTGAGTGCTTTTAAAAATGTCGTATTATGGTCAAAAATCGTGATTTCAACACCGATATTCTGCAAAGCTTGTCCTAGCTCCAGTCCGACTGGTCCTGCGCCAATAATCGCCATTTTGCGCGGTAATTTTGGCATTTGAAATAGCGTTTCGTTCGTTTCATACATCGAATCATCAAGCCCGGTCACATCCGGAATTCTTGGTCGCGAACCAGTTGCAATGATGAATTTTTTAGCTGTCAGTTGTTGCTGGCCGACTTCGATAGTGTTTGCGTCTAAGAAATCCGCTTTTCCAATGTGCACTTTTGCGCCAATATCCTCGAACCTCGGAACGCTATCATGAACCTGGATGTCCGCAATCACAGACTGAATTTTTGCCTGAATCTCTGTCCAATTCGTCGTTTCTTGCGCCATATGTAGCAACGTTTTTGAAGGAACACAGCCGTAATGAAGACAATCGCCGCCCATATTCGCATCTGTATTCACCACTGCAACATCGACACCAAGACGCGCCAAGCCAGCCGTAGCATAAAGCCCTGCCGCGCCACCGCCAATCACAATCACCTGATGATGCTGCTTCATCGTCCTCACTCCTCTTTATCAAGCTGTCTGTATGCTTCTACCAAACGCTGAATCGTTGAAATAATTTCGATAATAAAAAACAATAACGTTGTCCAAAATAAGAAAATCGGTGCTGTTAATATCATCAAACTTAATAAAATGAAGCCTTCTGTGCGCTCCGCTAGTCCTGTAGCGTAATGAAATGATTTCACGCCTTTATTCTGAACTACGTTTCCAATCGTCAAAAATGCCGTAATTCCAAATAAAATCGATGCCATTAAAAGTAGTAAAATAAGCTGCTGCTCTGGAAAACGTACGGCTAATGCAATAATAATACCCGCTTCCACCACCCGATCAAATGTCACATCCATCACTGTTCCAAATCCACTTTGCTTCGTTTTTCGCGCCATTGTTCCATCGACCGCATCTAAAAATCCAGAAAACCAAAGCACTAAAACTCCTGTCCACATCCAACCAAATCCGACTAAAATTGCTGCCATAACACCGACAATAAAAGCAGAAACTGTCACCTGATTCGCAGAAAAGCCCAGTTTCAAAAAGAAATCTGCTGTTTTATCCAATATTGGTTTCACATAAGGCCTTGCCTTCGTATCAAGCATTTTTTTCACCCCTTACTGGTTTAATATAAGCGATTCCTGCCAAATTTGCGCTCTCATCGTTCGCGATAATAAACTTTTGCGACCCGTCATCTAAGCGAACCGACCAATAGAGTTGCCCATACAGTTTCAGCTGCCTCTCCACTTGTACTTCAACACCAGAATCAGCCAATTTCCAAGTTTCTATCGGATAATATTTCCCCTCAAAAGAAAGTCCGTCTCCAAAAAAACGATCAATTTCAAAATCATTTGCCTCTCTTAAAGTCCCGCCTTCCATCAACAGAACTCGCTCACTAAACACTTTTGCCTCTTCATAATGATGCGTTACAAAAATTGCCGCGATATCGCGCTCTGCAATTTGCGCAAAAACCCATTGCCTGATGTCGCGTCCTAAGCGAACATCTAAACTACTAAACGGTTCATCCATTAACAACAAATCTGGGTTCCCAATTAACGCTCGCGCCACCGAAACCCTTTGCTGTTGTCCTCCCGAAAGCTCGTATGGATAGGCATCTGCCCACTTTGCCAACTCGCTTTTTTCTAGGAAAATGCGTCCAATTGCCTCTCGTTCTTTTCGCTTCATTTTTTGGCATTTCAAAGGAAAAACAAGATTCTCTAAAACCGTCATATGCGAAAACAGAACCGGTTTTTGAGATATATAGGCAATTTTAATTCCTGATTTAGAATAAACACCCGAATCAAATGAGGACAACCCCGCTAAAATTTTCAAAAAAGTTGTTTTACCGCTACCTGAACCACCCAGAATCGTCACTTTCTCTCCTTGCTGCAATGCAAAATCGATAGTATGCAAAACAAGCTCTTTTTCAAAGCGTTTCGTCATATTTTCTACCTTTATGATTGTCATTTGTCTATCACCCCAATGCCTTTCACAATTCCTTTATAGATCCAGCGAAACAAAAATAACATCGCAAGCGCCATGAAAATCGTGAACAACGCTGCGGCTGAAACGATTTGCAATTGCGATGATGCGAAATAGGGAAATAGCAGCAATGCCACCGTCTGGATAATACCGCCACCAATCATCGACGTAATCGCATATTGCCCAACCGAAATCACGACTGAGAATAGCAAGATTGTCTCGTTCATCGGGCGCATCAACGGCAAATAAATATCGAGTAACAATTGTTTTCGCGTTCCGCCCATCAAATAAACATATTGATTAATATCCTGATCCAGCGACAGATAAGCATTCCTAGCAATCCGAATCGAATAAGGCAATGAGGGCAAAAGCTGAATCAAAACCACGCCTAATATCGTCTCCGTCAAATCAAAACGAATAAACCAGAAATCAAGACCAGCTGCAATCACAATAAGCGGCACAATTAACGGCAACTGCAAAAAAACATCTAAAATGGCTAACTTAGTCCCAGTTGCCCTCGCTAAATAGTATCCGGCATAATTCGCCACAAGTAAATTAATCACAACAACAAAAAATGCAATCACAATCGTTGTCTCAATCGCCATCAAAAAATTCGGATCTTCAAAAATCCCAATTTCCCTACCGCGCCAAGCAACCACACCAAAAACAAAGAGCATCGTCACGTACTGTGCCAAAATAAAATATCTCATAGCTGCCCACTTCCTTTAAGCAAGAAGCTCCGATATTTTTGCGTATAAATAAATAATACAAAAGCCAGCAGGAGTAAAAATACTGAAACAACAATCACCCAAAACATCGTCACTACTTGTACACTAACGTCTGTCGCGTAATATCCTTGATAAAACACAACACCCAAAAACGCAGGAAAACTGTTTCCAACCAAACCTGGAATTTCATATGCAGTCCAGATAAAAGCCAACAAGATTATCATTAATTCCGCGATTTGTGGCGCTATTTTCGGAAATTCAACATTCGCAAAAATTCGCCACGCCCTACCACCGGAAAGTCGCACTAGTTCTACTTCCGAAAAATCGATTTTTCGGTAGGTCGTCATCAAGTAAAAAACAACGAACGGAACTTCCTTCAGTAAATACGTGATTAGAATCTCCAAAGTCCCGTAAATTTTATGGTACTCCCCAAGATAAGGATAAATAAAAGCAAAAATAAGATACACATACAGCGCTACAACAAAATGAGGAAAATAAAAGCTCGCATTCAAACGGGTCACTGATTTGGCCACACGCGGATGTAACAATACTTGTCGAACAATCAGAATACCCATCCCAATCGATAAGACTGTCGCAATCGCACTTACCCCAAGAGAATACCAAATACTTGTCAAAATTCGTTTTTGCTGACTTATTTCGACAATCTCTTGCCAATTTGCCCCTAAAAAACGCATTTTCCAAACCAACAATACAATCGCCATCAGACTCACCGCGCCGAGCCCGACTGGTATCAGCCAAGCCACTGCTTTACGGATAGACATAATTGCCCCATTCTTTCTGAATCGCCTCTGCCGTCGTATCTGGGAACTCATTTAGCGCCTGCCATGTATTATAAAATTGATTCCCCGTCTCGCCTGCCGTTTCAAATTTAGCCTGCCAGTCTCTTGTCATTTTATTCATAAGCAAAGTCGTGCCATCGCCCCACACAGCTGTTTTCAATTTCTCCGCCTGCGCCTCTTCCGATAATAAATAATTAATCACGACAAGTGAAGCCGCTGGTTGTCTTGTATTAAAGGCTACAGAAAGATAATGTGCGTTCGTCAAGGCTCCATTATCAAGCGCAAATGTCCGCGTTGAAGCAGGGAAAGTGCCATCCTTTATAAACGGTAAAGCACGGCGCTCATTGAAGCCCATCGTGAAATCAACCTGACCTTGCGCGTACAATTGATCAAGCTCCTGCAACGTTTTCGGATATGTTTTCCCTTCTCGCCACAAATAGGGAGCAATCGACTCCAGGTACGAATAAGCCTTCTCGCGGTCCGCTTTTGTCGGCGCCTTCGTAAATTCCTTCCCCGGATTTTGCGCGTAAATCACCTGCCTTACAAACGCATCTCCCGTGAAATCCGCCACATCAGGATACGTGAATCGGCCTGGATGCGCTTTTACCCAAGCCGTCAATTCTGTCAAATTAACAGGCGGTTTCGCAACTTTGTCCTCATTATATTGGAATACAAATGATGTTTTGCCCCACGGAGCTTCCATTTTATCAATCGCATTTCCCGCATCTTTTTCCATCAAGAGTGGATCGACAAACTGTGCCACATTCGGAATCTGATCCGTGATTTTTCCATACAGCAAGCCCTGCTCCTTCGCCGTTTTAAAATTTTGACCGTTAATCCAAATCACATCTACCGAACCGCTCTTTTTCCCAGCTTGTTTCTCACTACTCAGTTTTTGAATGAACTTCACCGTATCCATCGACACCCGTTTCAGCGTAATATCCTGCTCATCCTTCAATTTCGGTGCCACAAAATCATCAATATAAGTATTAATATTCTTGTCGCCACCCCACATGTAAAAATTAACTGTCTGACCTTTCGCATCCTTTTCGAGTTGCGTAAAATCCTTCCCCTTCACGCTATCGGTCACGTCACCGTTCCCACACGCTGCCAAAGCCAACAATAATCCCATCAGCACAACTAGCACCAATCGCTTCATTCAAACTCCCCTTCTTCCCAAATCGGTATCGCCAAAATAAATGTACTACCTACATCCAATTCACTTTCCACACGCAATGTTCCACCATGTAATTCCGCCAAGTTCTGCGCAATATGAAGGCCTAATCCCGACCCACCATGCGCCAAATTCCGCGATTTTTCTACACGATACAACCGCTCAAAAATCCGCTCCTGTTCTGCGGCTGAAATCCCCTGACCATGATCCTGCATCCGAAACAAAATGCAATCACCCGTCCGCTCTATTCCAACCTCAATCGATGTTCCTACATCCGAAAATTTCAACGCGTTCTCCAACAAATTATACAAAATCCGCGTTAAAAACTTCTGATCCGCATAGATAGACTCACAAAATGGCGCAATATTCACATGCACATCCCGATGCTCTCGTTTTAGCTGCACATTAAAAGCCTCCAACACATCGACCATCAATTGGTCCAACCAAATACGCGTCCGCTCAAGCAAAGGTGTCTTTTTATCAATCGCCGCTACATCCATCAGCTCATCCACCAAATCCGTCAAACGCATCGTTTCACGCTGAATCGTCCGCAAATATTGTTGTCGCTCCTCATCCGTCGTGATTACGCCATCCAAAAGCGCCTCTGAAAATGATCTGATTGAAGCAATCGGCGTTTTAATATCATGTGACAAATTCGCCACCAGCTCGTTTCGTTCCAATTCACCTTCCTTAATTTGTCGAAACATCTGATCTAACTGCGCCGACATCTCATTGAAATCCTCTGCCAACATCCTCGTTTCCAGTGGACCCGTCACATCCACTTTTCCAGAGAACTCCCCTTGCGCAATTTTTCGGCTTTCCTTACCCAATTTATCAATCGACTTGAAAGCCGGTCGCATCAACAAATAATTAATCACAAACGCCAGCGTACTCGCACCAAGCGTTATCAAAATCGTAAAAATCACCAAATTCGTGCTAAAAATCATCCGATACGCGCTAACCCCGAGCACAATAGTGACAATGATTGCACCAATTCCATAAGAAAGTAAAATAAGCGTCCGCAATTTCATGACTCCACCACCAGTTCAAACTTATAGCCAAGCCCCCAAACCGTCTTAATGAAAACCGGCGTCTCTCCATCAACCTGCAATTTTTCCCGCAAATGATGAATATGGACATTGATTGTATTAGCATCACCATCATACTCATAGCCCCAAATACGGTCCAACAACTCCGATTTCGAGAACACGCGCTGATTCTGGCTTGCAAGCAACCATAGCAAATCAAATTCCTTGATCGTAAGCTCCAATTCCTGTCCTGAAACTACCGCTGACCGCTTGCCCTTATCTAGAAAAAGTGGTCCGTGTGCCAATGTCTCTGGCTCTATAAAACGGTGCGAACGACGTAAAATATTCTTCACCCGTAAAACCAATTCACGCGGACTAAACGGTTTGGACATATAATCATCCGCACCAAGCGTCAAACCATACAATCGCTCCTTCTCCTGCGTTAAAGCACTCAAGTACAAAAACGGTGTGTCCTTCTCGCGCTCCTGTACTTCCATAATAAAAGTATGCCCATCCATTTTTGGCATCATAATATCCACGACCATCAAATCGACACGCTCCGCATCATAAATCTGCAACGCTTCCTCCCCATTTTTCGCCGTCAGAACCCTAAAGCCTTCCTTCTCCAAATAACGCCGACACACATCGACAATCGTTTCCTCATCGTCCACTAATAAAATCGTGTTCATCCACGCCACACCCCACGTTTATTTTTTATCAAAGAGATACAAAAAATCACCATAGCCCTTCTCTTTCATGTCAGCTTTCGGAATAAAGTTAAGCGCTGCTGAATTCATGCAATACCGTAAATGCGTTGGCTGCGGGCCATCCGTAAAGACATGCCCTAAATGCGAATCCGCGTGTTTACTCCTAATCTCCGTCCGCTTTTGCACCAAGAAATTATCCTCTTTTTCATATATATTATTCGGCACTAACGGCTTCGTAAAACTAGGCCAACCAGTACCCGAATCGAATTTATCCGTCGAACTAAAAAGTGGCTCGCCGGAAACTAAATCTACATAAATACCATCTGCCTTATTATTATCATATTTATTTTGAAAGGCCGTCTCCGTCTGATTTTCTTGCGTTACTCGGTACTGCTCATCTGTCAATTTTTTCTTAATATCCGCTTGCGAATAACTTGCAGGGTAACTAGGCAAATTTACGTTTTTATCTTTGCCCCAATGCTCATTCAAGAAGTCATCTCGCCCCGAGCCATTACGATAGTATTCATAACGTTTCGGGTTCTTCTTATAGTAATCTTGATGATATGTTTCCGCTTCATAAAATGCACTAGATGCAATAATTGGCGTCACAACCTTACTAAACCGACCTGTATCCACCAACGCTTTTTTCGAGGTTTGTGCTTCCTTTTTTTGCTCGGCATTCACATAAAAAATTCCCGCACCATATTGCGTACCACGATCAACAAATTGCCCTTTTGCATCTGTCGGATCAATTTGATGCCAAAACACATCTAGTAACTGCTCATAGGAAATCAGCTTAGGGTCAAATTTTACCATAACTGCTTCCTTATGTCCCGTGTTACCACTAGAAACCTCGTCATATGTCGGGTTTCGCACCGTACCACCAGTATAACCCGAAATGACATCATTCACTCCTTTTAACTTCTCAAAAGGTGGCTCCATACACCAAAAACAACCACCCGCAAAAATTGCTATCTCCTTCCCTGAGCCATCATCACCAACATTTTGATATGCAATGTTTTCACTGCCGTGCGATTTCGCGTCCTGATGAGACACATATGCATAAACACCCCACGCCACACCAATGATACCAACTGCAATCAAACTATTCCTCAACCATTTCTTCATGTTAATTCGCCTCCAAAAACGATATACCAATAACATCTAATTCCCGAATTTCACGCATAGAAAACGATGTTATCTTACGCATTCATCATACTAAAAAGAAGTTTTGTGATAGTTACCTAATTATTATGTAATTCTTAAGTTTGCGACAAAACTTTTCACATCGTTCTTACAACATAAACTGTGCTATACTAATGCTAATATCTATCACAAAAAGGAGGAAGAATGATGACCTTATTTTCAACACATTTCGTTTCGGAATCGCTACAATTACGAACTTCTTTGCAAATTTTCCTGCCTGATCGAATTGACGAGGAAAAACCGATGCGATTACTATACTTATTGCATGGTTTATCAGATGATGACACAGCTTGGCTTACCAACACATCGCTCGTTCGCTATGCCGAAAACCGTAATATTGCCATTGTGATGCCGCAAGTTCATCGCAGTTTTTATACAAATATGGAGACAGGAAATCAATACTGGACTTTTTTGAGTGCAGAATTACCGAGCCTCGTGCATCGCTGGCTTAAACTACCTACCGAATCTGAGAATACCTATGTCGCAGGACTGTCAATGGGAGGTTACGGTGCTTTCAAATGGGCGCTACATTATCCTGAAAAATTCGCAGGAATGGCGTCCCTCTCTGGTGCGCTTGACATCGTGGCTTTGCGGGAAGTACGACCAGAAGGAGAAGCGGAAATGATAGCGACATTTGGCCCGATTGAGAAACATCGTGGTTCTGCGAATGATTTGCTCGCTTTATTAGACAATGTCACAATTAAGCCACGCGTTTTACAGCTATGTGGCACAGAAGATTTCCTGTATAGTAATAACCTAGGTTTTAAATCGCGCATCGAACAAGCCAATTTTCCTTACACATATCAAGAATCTCCGGGAGAGCATAACTGGGAATATTGGGATTACGGTATTCAAGTCGTACTCGATTGGATAGATCAAAAAGGAGATTTCACATGACAGAGACACGAAAAAATGCGCGTATCTTGTTCGTACTCAGCGCTATAACAGCGATTGGTTTCATCGTGATGTTAATCGGTGTGACCACAAATGCGAGCTTCATTCAACAATTTGATACGTATTGGATTGATATCATCCGCGTCCACATAACGGCGTCCAAAACAGATTTCATTGCATTTATTACGAAATTTGGAGGCGTTCCTGCTGTTGTCATGATGTCCGTCGTACTCTTGCTCGTTTTTCTGTTTTTAAAACGCTACACGATTGCGATTTGGTTTACTAGTGTCGTTTTAATCGGCGGTGCACTTTTGCCTTGGATTATCAAACAACTAGTTGCCCGCCCACGTCCAAGTGATATGCTAGTCGCACAAGGCGGTTACAGTTTTCCGAGTGGACATGCGACTGGGTCGACAGCATTTTACGGGATGATTGCGGCGCTTCTCATTATTGCTTGCTCAAAAATGTGGCAGCGTCTTGCGATTGGACTTGTCGCCTTGCTCATTATTTTGACGATTATGTATACCCGCGTCTATCTCGGTGTGCATTATCCATCTGATGTCACAGCCGGTTTTCTTCTCGGTAGCACTGCCGTTTTTTCTGGGAGCGCCTTGTTCTTACTTTACAGCCAAAAGTGCCATAACTATCTTATCGCGCATAACTGGAAAGATAACTATCGGCAGAAATAAATTAACAAAAAAACGATTCTGCGACACCCCTTTACTTCGAGGTGCAGCAGAATCGTTTTGATTAGCTGCGTTTATTTCTAGCGCTCTGGATTAAATTCCAAATAACTAATATCAGCACGACAACCAGTAAAATGTTAATCAGTCCCCCAGCAATATGGAAAATGAGTCCCAACACCCAAAAAGCGAGCAGAACAACAATAACTAGCCAAATGATACCAAGCATAAATAACCCTCCTTGCTTTGTGCCATCTATATCTTTACCACACTTGCAAGAGGGCAAACATCCATGTTTTAGAAACTAATCACTATTTTACCTTTGGCATGGTGCGTTTCACTTAAAGCATGCGCATCATAAACACCTCTTGCAGAGAACGGGAATGTAGCTCCGACAACGGCTTTTACTTTGCCAGTCGCCATTAACTCTGCAAAAGCTTGCAATTGTTCCCCATTAGGCGCCAACCAAATGCTTTTAGCAACGACATTTTTTGCTTTTGCTAATGCTTCATCAGGCTCTCCTACAATAGAAATCAAACGCCCTGTATTATCTTTCAAAACGCGGAAACTATCCTTCTGAATATCCCCGCCCATCGTATCAAAGACAACATCTATATCCGTCAAAACTTCCGCGAAATTCGTTGTCTTATAATCAATCACTTCGTCCGCACCAAGCTCTTTCAAGAATACCGCATTCTTCTCACTCGCCGTTGTAATCACATACGCCCCAGCATTTTTTGCTAGCTGAATCGCAAGCGTACCGACACCACCCGCACCTGCATGAATCAAAACTTTTTCACCAGCTTGCAGATTCGCATGATCAAATAATGCTTGCCATGCGGTTAAACCAGCAAGCGGAATCGATGCTGCTTCATCAAATGATACATTATCTGGAATTTTAGCAAGTAAAGGAGCATCAATTAAGGCATATTCCGCATACGTTCCAAATCGCGTCGTTTCAGGACGAGCAAAGACTTTATCTCCGACTTTCCAGCCCTCCACGTCCGCGCCAACCTCTGAAATAATGCCTGCTGCATCCCAACCAAGAATAATTGGAAACGGCCAATCCATCCTTTGTTTTAGATACCCTTCGCGAAGTTTCCAATCAATCGGATTAATCGATGTCGCCTTCATTTCAACAACAACTTGCCCAGCACTTGCTTTTGGCATTGCAACTTCTGCTTCTTTCAATTCCTCTTTACCACCATAATTTTCAATAACAACTGCCTTCATGATTTTGCCTCCTCCTCTAACCTGAAAACAACAATCTTACTCCTTTTCAAAAAATTGGCAAGCTATTTGCTCGGATGTTATAATCTATACAAATAGGGATAGGGGCGTGAAACTAATGATAGCGCAGGATAAAGTATTTATTTCTTTCATTTCAACAATGGGGCGTGTTTTATTAACGGAAAGCGGTGAGGGAACCGTTATGATTGAAGGGCAATTACACCAAGTAGCCAATGCATACGGCTATCACTTAAATGTACTTTGCTTAAGTGACTATTTAGAAATTACAACATCCCGTGACGAAGAGCAAATCGACCACGCGATTATACATGCCATGCCAGGAATTGCTTCATTATCGCGTATATCCTCCGTCAAGACATTAGTACATCAAGTAGACAGCGGCCTTACAATCGAAGAAGCAAATGAAAAATATTGCTACGGCACCTCCAACTTATCCTTCCTGGTTGCGCGTTATCGGAGGCTCCCTTTTCGCTATGGGATTTGCACCACTTGTGTTTGCAACCTGGACTGAGATTTGGATCAGCGGGATTTTAGGGCTGGCTTCCGGATTTATTTGCGTGGCTTTAGAAAAAACGCGCTTCAATATCTTTTTCCCACTGATTGCCTCATTTGTCATTGGAATCCTAACTTTAACCTTTTTCTACGATACCGCAATTAGTTACGGCCCTGTTTTTCTAATGATTCCTGCATTGTTCATCTGCATTCCTGGAGATACGATGTCAGCAGCTGCTGGTGAAATTTTTTACGGTAAGTTAACTGCTGGGTCAGCCCGATTAGCCTATGCCTTTATGTGCTTACTGCAAATGGTGATTGGCATTTTGATAGCTGTGGCTCTAACTAATGCAACCATACGTACATTAAATAAAGGGGATATTATAAATACATTATCCCCTGTTGTTGTCCTATTGTTCATCGTGATTTTTTGCCTTGGGATATGTTTAACATTTAACGTCCCAATTACCTACTTGACGCGATTATCCATTTTCGCAATCCTGACCTATGGCGTCCAAATCGTTGTAAGTCTGGTAACAGATGACTTAACTGGCACCATTATTGCAGCGATCACAGCAGGAGTTTTGGCAAATATTGCCGCAAGATTACCTTCCCAACCGCCACGCGTTGTCCTTTTCATCAGTAGCTTTTTTATCCTAACAGTAGGAGCAAAGGGCATTGAAGGACTTTCCAGCATTATCGGCGGCTACGTTGTCGAAGGAACACGTGAAATTATCTCAATGATTATCCTCTTTCCAACCGTGACTATTGGCATAGCAATCGGCTACTTAATTTCGACACAAAAGAAACAAATACAACAAAAAAATTAAAAATCTGCTTTTATCAGTCGTATAATGATTATATAATAGAAATAGTTCTACAAAACAAGGTAAGAGGAGAGATTTTTAGAAATGAGAAAAGTCATCGGGATATTACTTCTTGGCTCCATTCTACTTTTAGCAGCGTGCGGAAGTAATGAAAAGAACCTAGAGGCTACTAACGAAAAAATGACGCTACAATTAGACGAAAAAAATATAACAGCTAACAAAAATGATATTTTCACAGTGTCAGGAAAAACAACAACTAATGCCACCGTTAGCATCGGCGACGTATCGGTGGATGCAGATAAAAAAGGGAACTTCGAGTTAATGCACGTATACGAAGGCGATAAATCATACAAAGTTGTGGCGAGTAAAAAGGGCTTAAGCGACAAAAGCACTACGATTCATGTGACACAACCTATTGCCGTGAAAGACGCTCAAAAAGAAGCGGAAAAGGCAGCGAAAGAAAAAGTACAAAAAGAAATAGAGGCTAAAGCTAAACCAAATGCGGCAAAAATCTCCTTTGCAATGTTGCAGAAAAACCCAGACAAATACGCGCGAGAAGCCTATTATCTAAAAGGACAAGTCGCAGAAGTGATAGATGATGGCCCAACCGTTTATCTTAAAGTGAATATGACACAAGGTTCTGGCACGTGGAAAGATCTTGTAGCTGTTATCTATACAGGCACAATTGACGTGAAAGAAGGCGATATCGTCGAAGTTTACGGTACAATTTATGGTACGTATGCATATGACGGCCCGAATGGTGCGACAATTACAATGCCGGGAATTACAGCTAGTTCGGTTAATATCGTTCAGTAATGTTAAACAAAGAATTGACACCTTCAAAATCCCTGTGATACAATGTTTAATCACGGGGTGTTAGCTCAGCTGGGAGAGCGCTACGCTGGCAGTGTAGAGGTCAGGGGTTCGATCCCCCTACGCTCCATTTTTGTTCATATTTTGTTCATATTTATTGCTAGTATCTGTTGAAAATGAACACGACAGGTACTTTTTTTTTTGCTACAATGTGCTGAGTAAAGATTACCTAGAAATGGAGTGAAGATACATGAGTGAAGAAAAACTGACAATAGAACAAAAAAGAGCTATTCCGCGACAATTCCATACGAATCTTAATAACAGAGACTTTGATAAGCAGCTGGATTTAGTAACAGAAGATGTTGAATTTCACAAAAACGGTGATATCATAAAGGGCTCCAATAATTTTATCAACGCACTACAAAGCATCATGGATGTATTTGCAGATGCCGTTATAACCGACCATGAAATTTATGCAGATGGGAATGTCGCCGTTGTCAGATACGTGCTATCAGGAACGTTAACTGGTCAACTTACTTTTCCTAATGGTAGTACAGCTCATGCAACAGGAAAACCATTTCAATATAGCAGTGTAGAATTTTTCGAGTTTAATGACGAAGGAAAAGTAATCCAAATTCGCCAAGTTAACGATTCCGGTTTGACTCCGTTAACGGTTGAGGCACAGGTAAAATAACAGTGAAGCAGTAGGCTATTCAGGTCTGCTGTTTTTTTATGCAACTTCAAAAAATGTTGAGATAGACTATGCTCTACCTCAACATTTTTCTCATAGCTATTAAACTAATTTCTTCATTGTAGCCAACAATGTCTTCACATCTCCCACTCGTGTCGCACCAGTTTCTGAATCAACAATTGACGTATACACATGCGGAATAACTTGCTTCACACCTTCATCCAGTGCGATTTTTAAAATGGCTTCGAAGTTGTTTAAATCGATGCCCCCTGTTGGTTCTAGCGCGAAATCAGCCTCTGCACAGACTTTGGCAACGGCACGAAATTCTTGCTCTGTTGAAAGACCCTTCATCGGGAAATACTTGATTGCATTGCCACCCATGTCTTTAATGAGCGCAATTGCCGCTTCGATTGGCACAATTGCTGTTTCTGCTACGCCTGCACTGATTGCCCCTGTAGAAATATTGACATACCCAACTTTTCCGGTTGGCGAAACAAGGCTATTGATCCAACCTGGATTCATATCAAGATTGGCGCGAGTAGCTCCAACCGCTGGAAAAACTTGATTGATGTGGTTTCCTGCGTATTCTTTTGCAATCGCTGCGACAACGCTTGCTTGGCGGGCATCTCCTGCACCGAGCCCCACGGAAACTGCGTCATCGATAGCCGCACCATATTCGCGCATAGCCGCAACGCCAGCTTCCACGGTTGGATAATCCTTAGAAAGAACGCCGACAACGACATGCCCTTCCGCCGCTTCAAAAACTTCTTTGGCGTTCTCCACCGAATTAGCTAATACGTTCAGAACAATGCGATCTTTATAAAAACGGTCTTGTATCGTACTCATTGAACAATTCCTCCTATATTTTCATTTTTGTGCAATAAAACGTTTAATTTCTGTCGCGATAATTTCTGCGTCATCCCCTTGAAGAGACCGCGAATCGATATCGAAAAATCCTTGCGTAGCGCCATAATCTCTCGTATAAATAGCAATTGAGCCTGTTCGAAGTGCTTCAACGAGTTCTACCGCGCTCTTACCAATTTTTGCAGCATCTATTCGAATCCTGGCGCGGAAAATCGGTCGCCCTGCCTCATCTTGTACTTCTGTCACGGTAATTCCAGCGTAATTTGCCAAATCCGAGGTTAAATTTTGCACGACTTTTTTTTGTTTGGCGCTCGTATCTGCTTTATCCCAATATTCTTCGAGAGCTGCAAGCAAGCCAAACGTACTTTCTTTGCCGACTTTCATGCTACGGCCGATACCATGAAGTTGTGTTTTCACCCACGTAACATATTCTTTGCTCCCTGCAACAATACCTGTTGTTGGACCCTCGATAGCCTTAGAGCCACTATATATCGCAAGATCACCTAGTTGGACGTATTTCTTGAGATTACCTTCTGCCGCCGCATCTATAATGAGCGGAATATTGTGCGTCAGGCTAATTTCACGCATTTCCTCAATCGAAAGCATGTTTTTCTGTACCGCATGATGAGATTGTACATACAAAAGTGCCGCCGTTCGTTCATTTATAGCATCAATCACATGATTTTTGCGGCCTTCGTTGGCGTATCCGACTTCCACGCGATGCCCACCGCCAAGCGCTATCATCGTTTCAATCGGCGCGCCGTACTGTACGTTATGCCCTTTTAATAAAATAATCTCATTTCCTACGATTGGCTCTTGATGTAGCTTCATGGAAATGCCTTCATGTCCCCTTGTCACCACCGCAGCAACCGAAAGCGCAATGCCACTCGATGCTGAGTTCACTACGACCGCATCTTCTGCATCCAGCATCTCGGCAATCCGCGCGCCTGCTTTATCGACTAAATCCGCAATTTCAACATAATTTTGACCGCCTAGTTTCATCGCTTCAAAAACCGCATCACTTGGCGCCGAAACACCGAGAATACTCATCCGACCACTTGCGTTGATGACGCGTTTCAAACCGTATTTTTCGTTTACATTTGTCATGCTAAAACTCCTTCACATTTTATAGTGGGAAAAAGACCCCTAGAAGCATCGCGCCGATAATCGCACCACCGGCAATCGGCTTTTTCCAAGCGTAAAAAATCGCTGCGCCAATAATCGAACCAATCCCAACTGGAATCGAAGCTGTACATGCGCTTAAAACAATGAGTGGGCCTAGAAAACGTCCGGATGTATTGCCCGCTCCCATCATCACATCAGCACCAAATGTCGAGTTCGACTGACCTACCGTGAAATGACGAATCCCAATAATAATCGCGCCAACCGCAAGGCCTAGCACCGCACCAGTTAAAAGCGATACCACAAAATTGGTCAATGGCAATGTGATTCCTGCACCAAGCAACAAAGCCGGCACACCAATTCCAATTCCAGTCTGAATTGCGCCACCAATATCTAAAATCCCAACGAGTGAACCTTCCAGAATTCGGGCAAACAGAAAACTGGCGCCAAACGCTGCAGCTGCGCCATATCCGCCACCTTCCATCCCCGCTTTTAGTAAGGCCACAATCGCGACATCATTAAACGCCCCAACGTGATACACATAATACATATGCGTTCCAGCAAAAACGCCCGCCGACAAAATCGCGACAAATATTAAAAAACTCCAATCTGCGTACCAAAAATTCTTTTTATCAATTTCCGTTATATGCTCCATTATACTACACCTCTTGTCCTAATAATCTGTGGAAGTCAAGCAGCCACTCTGGTACTGGCAAATGCATACTCTTAATCAACTCTATATCGAATCCGCGGAAAAACGCACTCAATACGAACAAAATAATAACTGAAATCAATAGCGTTCGCGTTAATTTAGTCCAACCACTATCATCGACACCTTTACCAATCAAAATACCGAGCACAACACCTGGAACCGCATTGCCCATAATAATCTGCGCCAAGCCACCAAAAATCGTCCCCCAAACACCAGCCCGTTTACCTGCATCAAGCGCTGCTAACCAGAAAATAACTGGCATGATTGGATTGATTAAAAGAGTCGCCGCTGGAACAAGAACTTTTTCCGCGATATCTTTTAAAGAACTTGGAATCGCAGCACCAGTGGAATTCAAGAAAGCAACAACGAGTACACCGATTATTGCACCAGCAATCGCCATTTTCTTAGGATTATGTAGCGTATCCTCCACCGTTTTGCCCTTTCGAATGAGTGACGCTGCCGCCCAGTTCGGAATAATCCGATGATCGACGTCTTGCGTGAACGCTCCTGTTGAAACGACTGAAGCCCAAGCATTAAAGAAGAACCCAAGTCCAAATGAGAAATGACTTGCTGCATCTCCCGCACACGCATTTAACTCACCAAGCGTCCGAAATGCACCCATTCCTTGTGTCGTTGGAGCGTGAAACATCCGCGCCGCACCAGCTCCAACCCCGAATCCGACGAGGCCGCCGATGATAACTGATTTAAAAATAATAATTAAAATTTCCATATTCTCAACCTATCCTTTCGCAAATTTTTTCACTAGTTTGTTTTGTGTATGATCTTCTACGGAAAATTGAACTTTTTCAATGTGCATCACGGCTAACTCCAAGGTAATATCCAACTCAACTTCAAATTCATGACGGATGCGAGGAAATAAGAAAAACAGGAATGTTTCTTTATAGCGCTTTTCCTTAGCCTTTAGAACCTTAACTTCTCGCGGCTCAATTCGTAAAATCATCGATTTCGGATATCTCGTCATCACCTGCTTTTGCACTTGACCGAGCGCCGCATTAACCGCATGTTGCTTCGTCTTTCCCTTTCCAGTAATTCGCACGGTTTCTTTCAAATTTTCCTGCATCTTACTTTTTCTCCGCTTCTGCTTGAAAAGCTTTTACTAAACGTTCACCAAGCTCTTCCACGTCCATGAAACCGAAACCAAGAACCGTCTTTCCATTCTGAATCGCCGTCACGCCTTCTTCAATCGAACGCATCCCGTAATGTGCTGGATAACCATATTTTGTCTGCGCTGTCAAAGCCCCTGCGCCACCACTACCACAAAAAGAAATTCCGAAATCCGCGTTATGTTCCTTCATCACATCACCGAGTCGCATATCTGCACCCATTCCCGGTACAACAATCGCCTTCGCTCCAGCTTTTTCTGCCCCAGCCGCCACATTTTGTCCCTTTCCTAACCGATCTGCAATCACCACTGTAATTTGATCCATCTTCATTTCCTCCTCTAATTTAATTTTGCAATTTCAAAATGAGTTGACAATAAGTATTTCTCATCCTCATGAATCCCCGGAACCATCTCACAAATTCGCGCAGCCAAGTAAAGCGATTCCATCGAAACCTCATCAAAAAGTTCCTTATCCTCGATTTTGAGTTCCTCACGTTCCCTGCCTCGCCGTATCATTGCCGAAATATGCGAAGCAAGCCCCAACTCTTGTGCAGATTCCAATGTAATCCCATCAAGCCGAGCCTCCATTTTCGCAGCTTTCATCACCTTTTCAAAAAAAATCGCATCACCACTTCTCTCTGAAATCATTTGCCAATCTGTCTCAAAACTCATGCATTCCAAACCACCCGTCCCGATTTAATCGTCATTTTTGGCACGATAACTTGTGTTGTCTCGCGCACCTCACCATTCGAATCTACAAGCGATATTTTCCGGTTCACCACATCAAAAACCGTCACATCCGCTACTGTTCCCATTTTAAAAGTTCCCTGTTCATAAAGTCCCAGTGCCTTACGCGCCCGACTTGTAACCGTTGCCACAACTTCCTCTAGCGAATAATCCAATTGTAGCAACTTCGTCATCGTCGTCATTAGGCTACCGACCGGTGTTTCTATATTTCGCTCATAAATATCCGTACTTGTCGTAAATGCTGTATCATATTTCCCTTTAAACTGGCGTAACGTCTCATAACTAAAACTAGCCGACCCATGCCCAATATCAAAAAGAACACCGCGCGCCAAAGCCTCTTTCGCTTCTACAATCATTTCTCCATCACTGTCCAATATGCCATGTTGCTTACCATGAAACGCATGCGTCACAATGTCTCCTTTCCGAAGCAATGGAAAAATATCTGGCAAATAAGGTGGTGGATTCCCGATATGAATCATAATCGGTACATCCAGTGCATCCGCCACCAGCCGCGCATGCTGTAATGGTTTAATATCCTGATCCCGCACAACCGAGCCACTCATCCGCGCCTTCAAACCAACCAAATTTGGTTCGGTCGCAAAGGCTACCTGCGCCTCTTCCAAACTCATTAAATCGGCCGGGTCTGCAAGCTCCGAAAGCCCATCACAAAGCCCTTTTCTCGAAATATTCAAAAATGCTAACACCTCCGTATCGTGCGTCTCAATAATCGTTTCCCGAAAGCGTGCCAAATCATCACTCCCCGTACTCCCAGCATCCACAATCGTCGTCACGCCTTGTTGCACACCAACCCGATCCGCATCGATCCCAATAACCGCCCCTTCCTCATATACATGCACATGCATATCGATAAATCCTGGTGCCACGTAACTCCCGCCAACATCAATCACTGTTGCCATCGCACGATCTATCTCATCGATATCAACAAAGTGGCCATCCCGAATCGCAATCTCATCCACTTCCCGCGTCGTATCATCTGGGTTCAGCACTCGCCCATTCCTAATCAGCAACTCCATTTACTACTCATCTCCTATTTAAAATAATGCACAACCGCCTCTAGTTCTGCCTCCTGAAAATATAGCCCACATTGCTCAAAAACCGCCGTCAAACGCTCCTTCAGCTCCATCCGACCACTATCCTCACTCGCCAGTACCAAGTCATACTGCTTATTAAAATAATACCGCTGCACCATCAAAAAAATATGTAACAGCAATCCATTTTCCAATTTCAGATCCACCTCATTCGCCAAAACATCCTTGACTTGTTGGTAAACCTCAAACCCCTTCAAAATAATCTCCTCACTAATTTCCTCATGACTACTCTGCCGCACCAAGTCCACCGTCTCATAATCATCCACCACAGCAGGCATCTCCAGCAAAATTCGCGCCACTTCCTGCCTAATCATCTCCAAATCCGCTTTTTTTGGCAAAGCATCTGTCACAACGACCGGTAAACTCGATTCAATCGGGAAAACACTAATAATCAGCTCAATCGCATGCTTCCGGCACATCTCCTCGACCTCTACAATCGAACAATACGCTACCATTTCCACCTGCCCAATCCCAGCCTCAACACGGTTCTTAATCAAACGCGCTACACCACGGCCAGTCGAACAAACGTAAAGCGTCCTCACTTTTCGCTGGTGCAACTGCTGATTTTCAAGCGACACGAGAAAATGCAACACAATAAAAGAAATAAAAGACTCCTGAATCACCTGCTCATCTGAAATGAACTTTTTACAAGCCTCGTACACATGTCCAAAAAGCGTTGGATACTGTTGCTTAATTTCCGAATTCAGCGGATTGAATTCATTTCCAGACAAACCGCCCTGACCTAGCCGCAACGATAAATGCGCAAACAAATTCGTATACAACTTCTGATCTAGCTCATAATCTACACCTTCGCGTCGCGCCACGAAACCAATCAAGTCCTCCGTCAATTTGGCGATATCCGTCTCCAGCATCCCGCCAGCATGACTCCCCACACAATATCGATACTCTGCCCTTAGCAACGGAAACTCCTTCTGCAAATACACCCGTTGCATAAATCCGATAAAACTTCGCCTTGCATCCGACTTCTCCGCCCCAATATCTAGCACCTGATATCCATCCATCGCATGACCCATCTGCAAACGCTTCAACGAAATTGTCAATCGAACCAAAATAATCATGATATCTAGCTGTTGCCAAATTTCCCGCGACTCATCCTGAAAATAATACGCCAGCGCCGATTCCACCAACTCATATTCCGGCAAAATGCGCCTATCAAACATCGGCTGAAAATTCCGTTCCCGATCCAGCCTCGTAATTCGCGTTGTAATCTTGTAAACCTCATAATTATTCATATTACTCACCAACAAATGCTCCAACAGCGATCGTAATCGCCGTTCCTCACCTAAAATGCGGTAGCCACTACGCTGTTCTCGACTCAGCTTCACATGAAACCGCCCAGCCATCCGCTCAACCTCATTCATATCCGCCAAAATCGTATTCCGACTCACATCAATCTCATCCGCCATTAAAGCCGCCGTCACATAACCTTCACTAAGCAGCAACATCACTAAAATACGTCGCACTCGCATTGACCTACTCGTGTACAACTTCAAATGCTCCGCCTGCGACAACTCATGACGCAACTCCATCAACAAACTCGCATCACACTCCAGCCAATAACCTTTATTCGGCTGCGAAAACAACACCACCTGACGCTCTGAAAACCAGTCTCGAACTCGCTCTAAATCATATTTAATCGTCCGAATACTAACCCCCATCTGGTCCGCCAAATCTCTCGTCCGTACAACCGCCGAAGCACTAAGTAGCTGATTAACAATTTGCAATTCTCTCCGCCCCAACATAATACCTGCCTCCATCTCATGGACTACACTTTCATTATAGAATTAAACCGCTTACTTTTACAGACAAAAAAGATGCCTCTGATTAGTGCAATTCATTTCTTACGTTCCATGTTATCAGATAATCGATGTGGCAGTAAGCATAAAAACACATATCATTCAGAAAATCAAAAAAAGACTTGCAACCAAGTACGATAATTCGCCGAGGTTACAAGTCTTTTTCGCTATTAGTATTTGATTGTATTTGCTAATACTAATGTTCTTTCCATCTTTACAGCCTCCTCGTATATTTACGAAAATTCATTATACCAAAATTAAAAAAAAGCCCCTCATACGAAAGGGAACTGACCCACGTTCATGGGACAACATCAAGAAAGCATCCAATTTGTGGTACTCTCAAAATAAACATCCATTTCATCTCGCCATAGTTACCCTTACGCTTGACGTGCAATATTCATAATCACTATATGTTTTAGCAATCATTTATCATTACCTCCAAAATCATGTGTTATTTTGTAAATCACACGACGTTCTTAAAAGCATCTTGTCTGTTTACCTTATGTCTTTGCCTCTGAATTCTAACACTCGGCTAAAGGCTCCAGATAACACTTCATGAGCTTGCCTAGCAGACATTCCTCCTTTTTATAAAATTGGCTAAGCGTATACATTACCATCACTCCAATTAAAAATAGATTTTTTCTCCATCAATTGTTAAAATACTCTTAGAAGGGATGTGAATATATGGATGCGACAAACTATAATGCAGTGGAGTTTAGACAGAAAGTTCTATCAGATTTAGTAATCAAGACCAGCGACTCGTTGATTTTGATGTGTGCAATATTAATTGCTTCTATTGGATTGAATATGAATTCGATTCCCGTTGTTATTGGTGCTATGCTAATTTCGCCGTTGATGACGCCGATTCTCGGAATCGGCTATGGACTTTCTGTATTTGATTTTCAAATTGTAAAAAAGGCAGCTTTATTGTTATTACTTGAGGTTGTCGTGAGTTTAGTGATTGCCACGCTCTATTTTTCAATCTCTCCGATTACATATGCGAGCAGTGAACTGATTGCTAGGACTTCCCCGACGATTTGGGATGTTGTCATCGCGTTTACTGGTGGCATCGCTGGAATCATTGGCGCAAGAAAAAAAACAAGTACAAATATTGTTCCAGGAGTTGCGATTGCCACCGCTTTGTACGGTAGGCTATTCAATTGCAACGTTGCAATTTTCTTATTTTGTAGGCGCTTCGTATTTATTTATTATTAATAGTGCTTTTATTATGATTGCGACATTCATTGGCATTCGTTTCATGCGTTTTCCGTTACACGTGAGAAAAAGCAGTCAGGAAAACCGAAGATTAAATGTGATACTGTTTACTTTATCATTATTAATCGTTATTCCAAGTATTTTTTCCGCAGTGGCGTTAGTGCAAGAAAGCATTCAAACATCATCTATTAATCAGTTTGTAAATGAGGAATTCCCGGATGACGTGGTGCTAGATCAAGCTTACAACGAAGATACAAAAAAATTAGTTGTAACGATATCAGGTGATTATATGTCTAAGAGTGACATAGCAAATGCTCAAGATAGCTTAGCTGACTATGGACTGGAAGATGTCACGCTAGATATCGATCAAGTTCCAGATTTGAGTGAACTTAATGGCGCAGAACTGAAACAGTATTTGGATAAATATATTTCCAGTCAAGAGGAGAAAAAAAATATAGAAAAGCAGGATGGGGCAGAAAACTAACTTAAAGCGACCTTGTGGCAATTGTCATAAGGTTTTTTCTTGAATTTACACATGATTAATATTCATTGGGAGTGTAAAATAAACTGTGTAAATAATGAATCTTAGTTCATTGTTTATACAGTTTTTCTTTTTTGATACAAT